>CAIUKX010000513.1 GCA_903899795.1 uncultured Flavobacteriales bacterium | reverse complement strand
CGTTTTAGAATTTTTAAATTTGGTAATTAAACTCCTTATTTTTATTTTACTTCTAAAATTAAATTATGAAAAAAATTACTCTTTTAGGTTCTTTGTTTTTGTCTTTAGCGATACAGGCTCAAACATTTACCGATAATTTCGACTCTTACACTGCCGGATCGTATTTAGGTCCTCAAAGTGCTGGAGCGTGGACCACATGGTCGAATACACCGGGTGGAGCTAATGATGTTTTAGTATCCAATGCTGATGCAGTGAGTGGTGCAAATTCATTACATTTTGTTTCTACATCAAGTACAGGGGGGCCAACTGATTTGGTTCGTCATTTTGGGGTATTGAATACAGGGCAATTCTCTATGTCTTTCAACATCAAAGTTGCGAGTGGAGCTGCAGGTTATTTTAATTTGCAAAAAACAGCAACAATGGGAGCTGCTTATACACTTGATACATATTTCAATGCAGATGGTACATTTGCTTTCTCGCAAAATGCATTGACAGGTAATTATCCGCAAGCTACATGGTTTAATTTCCGTTTGGATATTAATTTCAATACCAATGTTTGGGAAATTTTCATTGATAATGTATCTCAAGGGACTTTTTCAAATGCTGAAAACCAAATCGAAGCGATTGATATCTATCCTGTAAATGGAGTGGCACCAAACTCTGCTGATTATTTCATTGATGATTTTACAACTACTATTACACCTTATACCTTGCCTAGTATAAATGGAGCTGTGATGAATGCCGGAATAATCGGTGCAACATTAACGGGTAATATGGTAACTCCAACTTTTGATATCCGTAATTTGGGATCAACTGCTATTACTAGTTTTGATATTGTAGCGAACTATAACGGTGCAAATATTAATCAATCGTTCACAGGTCTTTCAATGGCTTCTTTAGCTTCGCAAACGTTTACCATGAATCAAACAATGGCACTTGTAGCGGGAGCACATCCTTTAACATTTACAATTAGTAATGTAAATGGTGCAGGTGCTGACGGAGATGCAAATGATAATGTGAAAGCTACAACGATTACTCCAACAACACCTGCTGCAGGTAAAATGGTAGTTACTGAAGAGGGAACCGGAACGTGGTGTGGATTCTGTGTACGAGGAGCTGTTTATATGGGAAGAATGCATGATGCATACGATGGATATTGGGCAGGTATCGCGGTTCATAACGCTGATCCGATGACAGTGACTGCTTATGATGCAGCAGTAACAAGTATGCCTGGATTTACAGGATTTCCTACCGCTTTTGTGGATCGTGTAGCACCTATCGACCCTGCTGATATGGAAGCGTCTATTTTAAGCCGTGTTCAAATCGCTCCTACTGCATTAATTACAAATGGTGCAACTTGGGATGCAAATACTAGAACTTTGAATGTTTCGGTTACTGCTAATTTCCAAACTAGTGCTACCAATTCATTTAAATTGGCTTGCGCAATCACAGAAGATAGTGTACACAGTACAGCTTCAGGATACGAACAGCACAATTATTATACAGCAAATGCTTATGGTCCAATGGGTGGTTTTGAAAGTTTACCAAACCCTGTACCTGCTGCTCAAATGTATTACAACCACGTTGCGAGAGATATCCAACCTTCTTTTGCAGGTACTAGCACAATGTTCCCTGCTACAATTGCAACTGGTGAAGTACACACATTAGGTGTTTCTTTCGTTCTACCAGCTGGTTGGAATGAAAACAAAATCAATATTATCGGTTTGTTGATTGATCCTGCAGGATTGATTGATAATGCTGGTAGCACAACTATTGCAGAAGCAGTTGGGAATGGATTAGTTGGTTTGCCGACAATTACTTCAAACACTACTTCTGATCAAATAGATGATCTTTTTAAAGTTTACCCAAATCCTGCGACAACTAGTGCTACAGTAATGATTCAATTGAAATCAGAATCGACGGTGAACTTAAGAATCTTGGATATGTCAGGAAAAGAAGTTGCTGCACGTGATTATGGATCTTTGAATGGCGCATCTTCTGTTACAGTTAACACTTCTAATTTCCAATCAGGAGTTTACATGGTTGAAATGACTGTAAATGGTCAAAAATTGACAAAAAGATTGGTGATTCAATAATTCGGAATCAACATAAAATAAAAAGTAGGGGTGGGTCGAGACTCACCCCTTTCTTTTTTTATACATTTGCAGAATGAAATGGATAGGAGAGCGAATCAGTTTTGTTGACGATAAACAAAAGACAACATTTGTTATTTACCCGGAAGGGAAAGGAATTGTTAAATCGTTGATGGGGGCTTGGTTTTCAATGTGGATGATCATTGGAAGTGTCGTGATCTGGTACTATTTTACATTTCCATTGAATCAGCAGTTGAGTTTAATTCTGATTGTGTTTCTTGTCTTCTGGTTCTATTATGCCGTAAAGGTTGGAAGATCTTTTTTCTGGATTTTATGGGGGAAAGAATTAATCAAAGTTAATGAAGCGGCTCTCACGTATAAAAAATCAGTTCGTAATTATGGGAAAGCAATTCCTTACTATTTGGAAAACATACAAAAAATAAGAATGTATCAGCCTAAGGAAACTTCACTTCAAGCGGTTTGGGAAGCATCTCCATGGGTAAGAGGAGGTGAAAGAATTGAGTTCGATTACATGGGAAAAACAATTCGTTTGGGGAGAAAACTGAATGAAAAGGATTCGAAATTATTCTTTAATCTGCTGACGAAAAGAGTGGATGAACGTTTAAGAAAGGTGAAGAATTAATTTTAGGAGTTGTTAGTCATTAATGTGTTACAATTCTTTTTCCATCAAATAGTGCTGAAGTACATCAAATAACTTGTACGATTTTTCAATTAAACGATAATTCAATTTTTCATAAAAAATGACGGCATAGTCACGCGCATGAAGAATCATTTTTTCATTGCCACTTGATTTTGCTTTCTTTTCAGTTGCCTCCATGATCATTTTACCGTAACCTTTTCCTTGTGTTTCATGTTCAACAGCCACAAAGCGGACTTGTGCAATTTTAGGTTCTGATTGATCCAATCGGGCAATAGCGACTAACTTTTGATTATCATAGAGTGCAAAATGTTGTCCGGTTTCATCTCCATCATTTCTTTCGCTTCCAATCGCTTGGTTAAGTGGTTTTCTTAAAATTCGATAGCGAAGATCGAAATAATCATCCCATTCCTGAGCTGTTTTCGGAGATCTGATTTCTATTTCCATTTGAATGCAATTGATGAAACTCGTTTGGTATTAATCGTGTCGATTTTTTCTTCGCGAATGGATTTCTGCAATTCAGTATTTTCAAATACTTCAGACAAATTTTTGACTTTACCGGCAGGGACATGAACAGACAACATATTTCCGAGAATATCTTGTGTAGAAAATTCTTTGATCTTCTCTTGCAGGATCACTTGCAAATCTTGTCGATTAATAACTCTTGATTGATTGGTTTGAAATTTATCTTGTTGAGGTAATTCACTTAGGTCAAGGAAATCGCATAATTTTTTGAAATGTGTATCGCTTCCTATCGCAAATGTGATCAAATCTTTTTCTTTCGTTTCAAAGAGTTCACCATATGGGGCAATATTGGGATGAAGGCTACCGATTCGTTGAGGAATATGATGATTCATTAAATAATTGGAAGCTTGATTAACCAAGCTAGATACGGCAGCATCATACAAAGAGACAGTTACTGTTTTTCCTTTATGTGTATCTTTTCGTTCTAAAAGTGAAAGGAGAATTCCTTCTTTCAGATGGTGTGCAGCAAGAACATCAATCAAGGCAACCGGCATTTTTACTGGTCCACTCTCTGGTGTTCCATTCATAGACATGAAGCCTGTTTCAGCCTGGAGAATTAGATCATAAGCAACACGATCACTGTTTTTTCCAAATCCATTTATTTTTCCGATGATTAATTTCGGATTCATTTGATGCAGAAAAGCATCCTCGATGTTCAGTTTTTTCTCGTCTCCGTTTTTAAAATTAGTGATCAATACATCGGCTGACGAAATAAGATCCATAAATTTTTGATGATCTCCATCTTCTTTTAAATTCAATTGGAGATATTCTTTACCAAAGTTAACACTTGAAAAATAAGCTGAAATCGTTGATTCTTTGTCTTCATTAGGTAATTTCCAGGAACGTGTAACGTCTGGTGTAATGGGATTTTCTACCTTGATCACTTTTGCACCTAATTCAGCAAAAAAAGTTCCGACAGATGGTCCGGCTAAGACAGTTGAAGCATCGATAATTGTTAAATCGTTTAGCATACTCTTTTATTTTAGCCGATTCTTACAGAAGTCATAGTGAGTGAACCTGCAACTGCTTTATCATTAAAAAATTGAATTTCATCCTTTTCATCTTGTAGTGCAAGTGTGTAGATCAAGGGGTAATAATGATCAGGTGTCGGAATAGCAAGCATAGCTGCCTTGTTCAACGTTTCATAGCGAATAAGTGCCTGATGATCGTGTGAAATAATTTTTTCCTTGAAGACAGCATTCATTTCCATAGCCCAGTCAAATCCATAGTTGGGTTCATTCATTTTGTCCCATGCAACCATTCGTAAATTGTGAACCATATTTCCGCTACCGATAATTAAGACTCCTTTTTTGCGAAGAGAATAAAGTTCTTTCGCTAAATCATAATGGTATTGAGCGGGTTTACTATAATCGATACTCAACTGTAAGACTGGAATGGAAGCATCGGGATACATATGCCGGACTACCGTCCATGTACCATGATCCAAACCCCAGTCGTGATCAAGTTCAACAGTTGCTTTGGTCACAATTGATGGAATTGCTTTGGCGAGTTCCGGATTTCCTTTTGCAGGGTAATTGACATCGTACAATTCTTTTGGAAATCCGCCGAAATCATGAATGGTACGGGGAAAATCCATCGCTGTTACAAATGTACCTCTCGTTAACCAGTGAGCGGAAATACAAATTACGGCAACAGGTTTTTCAATTTCTTGTCCGAGATTTTTCCACCTTGTAGAAAATTCATTCACTTCGATTCCGTTCATAGGAGAACCGTGTCCGATAAAAAGAACAGGTAATTTCTTTTCCGATTCATAGTTTGAATCCAAAAAATGATGAATGGAATTAATGGACGAATGTAGCATACGTAAAGGTAACTTAGCAACTACACAAAAGCAAGGGAATTTATGGTTTTGCTCCGTTTAGTACGTATGTTAATATCAGATTTTCTTTCTGACTATCAATTTTTGCTTTCTGAGCCATTTCCGGAACTTCATGATTCCATTTTTTCGCGTTGAACTCAGAAGGTTCGAATATTCTATGACATTTTATACAATGTTCTGCATAGAGTGCTTTACCTTGAGCTAATTCTTCAGCAGTAGCTGTTTTTTTTACGGGAGTAGGTTTAGTGACAACGGGTTCTACTGTTGAATGAGAACAAGAAACAAGCAGACCTAAGGAGAACAAAGAGAAAAGTTTTTTCATCAGATTTAATTTTCAATAAATATAAGAGTAAAAATTAATTCGTGGGCTCGATTGATTCAATTTTCACTTTTGTATTTCCGGATCGAATAAAATTAAGTTGTTTGGCAGCTTTTAAGGATAGATCAATTGTGTGTTTTGATTTGCCTAATCGATCGTTTATTTTTACGATCACGGTTGAATCATTACTCAAATTCGTTACTTTGACTAAAGTTCCTAATTTTAATGTTTTATGTGCTGCTGTTAAGTAATCTTGTGAAAAAATTTCTCCTGAAGTTGTTGTTCTTCCATTAAATTTATTAGCGTAATAACTTGCTTTTCCTGTTTGAAGAAATGTAGTTTTGTAGGAAGTGCTACTGATCAAAACCGAAACGATACATTCTATTAATAACTTCATTCTATTTGTATTGGGGTATCAAAGATAGGCACAATACGGGGAATGAAGAAGTTTTTTAAGGAAGTTTAACAATTGAATGTTTATCAATACAAGGGTATTGATAGCATAAATTACTTAATAATTCATTGAAAAAAGGTTTCGAATGTTGATCGTTAGGATGAATTTTTATCTGAATAAAAATGAAAAATATGAATAGTTTTGCAATTCAATTTGAGCAAATAATGACAGTAGTTTATTACATACAATCTCATACCAATTTACCTGAAAAGGGAATTATCAATACAATTAATTTATTGAATGATGGCTCTACAGTTCCGTTTATTTCGAGGTATCGGAAGGAAATGACGGGAGGTCTCGATGAGGTTCAAATTACAGAAATCAGGGATTTCGGTAAAAAATATGAAGAGATTTGCAGTCGTCAAAAAACGATTTTATCTTCTATCGATGAGCAGGGGAAATTGGATATTGTTTTGAAAGAGAAAATAGAGTCGTGTTTTGATATGAATCAGTTGGAAGATCTCTACCTGCCATTCAAACAAAAACGTCAAACCAAAGGAGATAAGGCGAAGAAAATGGGGCTTGAACCTTTGGCAAAGATGATCATGTCGCAACGCGGTGGTGATCCCTATGTTATGGCCGATAAATTTGTGAAGGGAGATGTTATAGATGAAGAGATGGCTCTTGGGGGAGCGAAAGATATTATTGCTGAATGGATCAATGAAAATGCTTCGGCACGAGCAAGAGTAAGAACTTTGTTTCAGCGAAAATCAATTCTGGTCACGAAATTGATGAAAGGTAAAGAGGAGGAAGGAGCCAAATACCGGGATTATTTTGATTTTTCAGAACCTTTGTATAAATGTGCTTCACATCGATTTTTAGCGTTATACAGAGCTGAACGTGAAGGTATTTTATCGCTAAAAGCTCAGCCTGCTAAGGAAGAGGCGATAGAAAGTTTGGAACGTTTTTTTGTAAAAGGAAATGATGCGTGTTCAGATCTTGTAGCGGAAGCCTGTAAAGAATCTTATTCCCGATTGATTTGCCCATCATTGGAAAACGAAATCATAAATGAAGCCAAGGAAAAAGCAGATAAAGAGTCCATCAAAATATTTTCGACGAATTTAAGACAGTTATTACTGGCACCTCCATTAGGGGCGAAACGCATATTGGCAATTGATCCTGGATTTAAGTCGGGTTGTAAAGTCGTATGTTTGGATGAATCCGGAGAATTATTAACGAATGTAAATATTTATCCCCATCCTCCTCAAAAAGAGACTGAAAAAGCGATGTCAAAATTATTTCAACTGGTTCAGGCATATAAAATTGACGCAATTGCCATAGGAGACGGAACGGCAGGAAGAGAAACGGAAGCTTTGATCAAGAAAGTCCGTTTTGACCGTGATTTGGATGTTTTTGTTGTCAATGAAGATGGTGCTTCTATTTATTCTGCAAGTTCAATTGCCCGAAAAGAGTTTCCCGATTTTGATGTAACGGTAAGAGGTTCAGTTTCCATCGGTCGACGTTTAATGGATCCTTTGGCGGAATTAGTGAAGATAGATCCTAAATCAGTGGGGGTTGGACAATACCAGCACGAAGTCAATCAAACCATGTTGAAAAATGCTTTGGATGATGTAGTGATTTCTTGTGTAAATACAGTTGGTGTCGATCTGAATACTGCTTCACCTTATTTGTTAAGTTATGTTTCAGGATTAGGACTGTCTTTAGCTGAAAATATTGTTGCCTACAGAAGTGAAAACGGTAAAATATCCTCTAGGGATGAATTGAAAAAAGTGAAACGATTAGGAGATAAAGCTTATGAGCAGGCTGCCGGGTTTTTAAGAATCAGGGATGCTGAAAATCCATTGGATAACTCTGCAATTCATCCGGAAAATTATAAAGCTGTTGAAAAAATGGCAAAACAATTGAAGATTAAAGTTCCTGATTTAATTGGAAATGAAGGGGTTTTGAAAGATGTTAAGAAAATGGATTTTCCGGAGATGGACAGTTATACTTTTGATGACATCATTAAAGAGTTAAAAAAACCGGGAAGAGATCCTCGAAAAAAAGCCAAAGTACTGGAATTTGATTCAAGAATTCGTTCCATCGAAGATCTGCATACTGGAATGATTTTGACAGGAATAGTCACCAATGTCACAGCCTTTGGAGCTTTTGTAAACATTGGTATTAAAGAAAATGGATTGATCCATAAGTCCAATTTAGAGGATGTTTATGTTGAAGATCCTTCGAAATTTATTTCCCTCCACGAACATGTTGATGTGCAGGTGATTGAAGTAGATGCTCCGAGAAAAAGAGTAGGGCTTAAGCGAATGAATTAAAATTGTACAGGTGAAAAATGTAATAATAGCTGGTGCCAGTGGAATGATCGGACAATTGGTTTTACAAAATTGTTTGAATGATTCTACCGTCAATAAAGTAACTTCAATTACTAGAAAACCAAGTGGAATAAAGCATGAGCGTTTGATTGAAGTGCTTCATGGTGATTTTTTAGATTTTTCAAAAGTAAAGGATCACTTTAAAAATCAAGATTGTTGTTTCTATTGTGTTGGCGTATATACCGGACAAGTTCCAACAGATGAGTTTAGAAAAATCACTATAGGTTTTACAAAAGCATTTGCAGATCAATTGAAAAGAAATAGTCCTGAAGTTTCATTTTCATTTTTGAGTGGAGCAGGAGCAGATTCTTCAGAAACAAGCAGAATCTTATTTGCGAAGGAAAAAGGAATAGCTGAAAATTATTTACTGAGTTTGAACTTTAGGCAACTGTCCATTTTCAGACCGGCATACATTTATCCTGTTGCACCTCGAATAGAACCAAATTTTGGTTATAAAGTTATGCGTTTACTTTATAAACCCTTATCGATTGTGTATCCGAATGGAACTGTGACTTCGGTGAAATTAGCATCAAAAATGACAGAAGTAGGGTTGTATGGTAGTACTCAGATTATTTACGAAAATCGGGATATACGCCAATAAAATTTGGTGAAACCCGAAACTTGTGGGTGATGTTTTTTTACCACAAAAGGTTCCAACACTAACGTTTTTGGTCTTCGTAATCACTACTTACCTTTGCCTCGACTCTGCAGAAATTAAATGCTGCAAATTAATGCAAGTATTAATCTTTTGTGTCAGGTCGTTTGCTTTTATCCAACATAAAAAACTTATGTGTCTTCCCTTAGGTCTTCGAAAGCTTTGCTTTCTCTTGTGGTAAAATTTCCTCCCAACATTTAGGCTTGATCCATAAGATTCTTACATTCAATTATATGAACTAAAAAAGGAATCCCTTTCGAGATTCCTTTTCAAAAATGTATATTTAGCAAATCTGAAATTTGCTAATTTATTATTCTTAATATCTGTAGTGTTCAGCTTTGTATGGACCTTCAACAGCGACACCAATGTATTTCGCTTGGTCGTCTGATAAAGTTTCCAATTCAACACCGATTTTCGCTAAGTGCAAACGAGCTACTTTTTCGTCCAAATGTTTTGGTAACATGTAAACATCGTTTCCGTAGTTTGCACTGTTTTGCCATAATTCCAATTGAGCCAAAGTTTGGTTCGTGAAAGAGTTAGACATTACAAATGATGGGTGACCTGTAGCACAACCTAAGTTTACCAAACGTCCTTCAGCTAAGATGATTACATCTTTACCGTTGATCGTGTAGATATCAACTTGTGGTTTTACTGTGTTTTTAGTGTGACCATGGTTTTTATTCAACCATCCCATATCGATTTCGTTATCGAAGTGACCGATGTTACAAACGATCGCTTTGTCTTTCATGTTTTCAAAGTGACGTCCAACAACGATGTCTTTGTTACCAGTTGTTGTAACAATAATATCTCCTAAACCAACAACAGTGTCTAATTTTTTAACCTCAAAACCATCCATTGCAGCTTGTAAAGCACAAATAGGATCGATTTCAGTAACGATGACTCTTGCACCAGCACCTTTTAGAGAAGCTGCAGATCCTTTACCAACATCACCATAACCACAAACAACAGCAACTTTACCAGCCATCATTACATCTGTAGCACGACGAATTGAATCTACCAAAGATTCTTTACAACCGTATTTGTTATCGAATTTTGATTTTGTAACTGAATCGTTTACATTGATTGCAGGCATTACTAATGTTCCATTTTTCACTCTTTCGTATAAACGGTGAACACCAGTAGTTGTTTCTTCAGACAAACCTTTGATTCCAGCAGTCAACTCAGGAAAACGATCGAAAACCATGTTTGTTAAATCACCTCCGTCATCCAAAATCATATTCAATGGTTGACCACCTTTGAATGCAAAAATTGTTTGTTCGATACACCAGTCAAATTCTTCTTCATTCATTCCTTTCCAAGCAAAAACAGGAACACCTGTAGCGGCAATAGCAGCAGCAGCTTGATCCTGAGTTGAGAAAATGTTACAAGAAGACCAAGTAACCTCAGCTCCTAAAGCAGTTAAAGTTTCAATCAAAACGGCAGTTTGAATAGTCATGTGCAGACATCCTGCGATACGTGCACCAGCAAGTGGTTTTGAAGCACCGAATTCTTCACGCAATGACATTAATCCCGGCATTTCAGCCTCTGCAAGCATAATTTCTTTTCTTCCCCATTCAGCTAAGCTGATGTCTTTCACTTTGTAAGCCACTTTTTCAGTTGTATTATTCATAAAATTGATTGTTTTCTATTTTTTTCAAGACAAATTTACAAAACTCCTTTTGATATAAAAAATGTTTCATTCAACTTATTGAAGAACATGTTGATTTCAAAAAAAAGACCCACCTTGCGATGGATCTTTTATGGATATTATTTTTCAAACCGGATTAATCCAAACTGTCTGCTGCATTTTCAATATCAGTCAATTTCTTTTTTGGCCGGATGAAATCTCTAATTTGATCAATGATATGATAGGCAAACGGTACAAACAGAATGGTGATGAACATCGAACTAGTTAAACCTCCGATCAATACCCACGCCAATCCGTTTTTCCATTCCGCACCAGATCCTTTCGCGATTGCAATCGGAATCATACCGATAACCATCGCAATCGTCGTCATTAAGATAGGGCGCATTCTTTCACGAACAGCTTCCAAAAGTGCATCATAACTATTCATGCCTTTAGCTTTCAGGTGATTGGTGAAATCCACAATCAAAATGGCATTTTTAGCAACCAATCCCAGAAGCATTAATAATCCTAACATGGTGAAAATCCCCATGTTGGATGAAGATAAATTGAGGGCAAACATTGCTCCGTAGATCGCTCCGAAAAGTGAAAGAACAACTACAAACGGATAAACGTAATCATCATAGAGTGCTACCATGATGAGATATACAAGAATCAACCCGATCAACATCGCAGTTCCCATGGCCCCCATCCCTTCTTTTTGACGTTTTACTTCACCTCCCCAGATCATCCGGACATTTTTATCCAATGGTTTTTCTTTCAGGTATTCTTCGATTTTTCCGGCAACAGTCCCTGCAGCTGAACCAAGAACATAGGCTCTGATTGTTTTGGAACTTAATCTGTTTTTACGTTCCAAGGAAGCGAATCCGTTTCCAAGTGATACGTCTGCAAATTCTTCCAAGACTACAACATTGCCTTTATTGGTTGTGAAACTCATTTTTTTGATGTCATCAACATTTTTACGGTCACCTTGATCAAGCATTACCCGAATATCGTATTCGTTGTTGTTTTCTGCAAAATTAGATTCATCGTTTCCTGTTAATGCCGTTTGAAGCTGCATTCCAACAACAGCAATTGGTATACCCATTTGTCCCATTTTTTCACGATCTAATTCGATACGGATCTCAGGAGTAATATCATCTGTAGAAATTACAGGATCTTTGGCTCCAGGGATATTCAAAATCATTTCTTTCAAACGACGGGCTTCATCCATCAGTAGATCTGAATTATTTGAAGCGAGGAAAATTTCAATTGGCGCTTCTTCTGATTCAACCATTCCGATATTGATCGCTTTTACTTCAATTCCTGCATGTTTATCTTCGATCGTTTTCCGGATCGCATTCATGTATTTACTGGTTGGAATTGCATCCTGCACATGATCTTTCAATTTTACCGTCAATTCCGATCTCGATTCATTTCCAAAAGACGCAGCTCCCATTCCGTTACTTGGACCACCGACATTGGAGAATACCATTTTGACATCCGGTTGTGACAAAATCATTTTTTCAATGTCTAATGTTGTTGCATTGTTTTCAGCAAAAGGAGTACTCTTGTCGTATTTCAATTTGATCATGAATTTTCCTTGGTCACCCTGAGCAACAAATTCTTGTCCAACGATTCCGGTTTTCATCATCATGACTAAAACGAAAGGAAGTACAAACAAAATGACAACAAATCCTGCCCATTTATGTTTCAAAACCCATCCGGTCAGTTTTACATATTGTTCCGTAAAAATGGTAATTCGTCGTTCGAACCAAAGGAGAAAACGTTGGAAAGGATTTTCTTTTCGAAGCACCGTTTCTTTCGCTAAACGTGAAGCGAGCCAAGGTGTTAGCGTGAAACACACGAAAAGTGACATTAATGTAGATACAACTACGACGATAGAGAATTGGTGTAAAATATCGGAAATAGTTCCTTGTACAAAGACTACCGGTGTAAATACAACGACGTCAACGAGTGTAATTGCTAAAGCTGTAAAACCGATTTCATTTCGTCCGTCAAGAGCGGCCAATCGACTTGATTTTCCCATTTTGAGATGACGATAAATGTTCTCCAGTACAACAATCGAGTCATCCACAAGGATCCCGATCACCAAAGACATCGCCAGCAAAGTCATCAAGTTCAACGTATATCCAAGTAGATACATCGCAATGAATGTTGAAATCAATGATGCTGGAATTGAAACCAGCACAATGAAGGCATTTCTTAAACTGTGCAGGAAGAGCATCATTACGGCTGCAACGAGAATAATCGCTAAAATCAAATCATGAAATACAGCATCTACGGCTTCTATTGTTGGTAAGGATGTATCAGTTGCGATGACGAATTTCAGTCCTTCTTTCTTGTATTTGTCTTCCAGTTCTTTGAATTTTTCTTGTGCCAGTTTTGACATTTCAACGGCGTTGGCATCCGATTGTTTTTTGATCCGTAAACCGATACCATTAATACCATTATAACGGCTAACGGTCATTTGATCTACTTCACCATCGTATACATCTGCTAAATCTTTCAAGCGTACAGTTGAACTTCCGTTGGAACTTAAAATTAAATTTTGAAGGTCTTCAATCGTCTTGTATTTACCAGCCAGACGAACGGTCATTTGCTCGTTGAAATCTTTCACTTTTCCTGTCGGAAATTCAATGTTTGCAGAAGATACCGCTTGAGTGATGGAGGCCAGTGAAAGTCCCAATAATTTGACTTTATCTTTGTCAATGTTTACGCGGACTTCGCGTTTTTCACCACCAAGAACGTTTATTTCGGCAACACCTTTTGTTTGTTTGATCAAAGGGAGTATCTCCTCACTCATTAACTCATAGAAAGCTCGATCATCTAAATTCTTACATGTAGCACTCACCTGTAAAACAGGCATTGCATTCGGCTCTATTTTTGAAATAACAGGTGTTTCTGCTCCGTCGGGTAAGGTTCGTTTTATTCCTTCAATTTTACGTTGAGCATCCTGCATTACTTGTTCCAAATCAACTGAGTGATTGAATTCAAGTAAAACCATCGAAGCATTTTCAAGCGAGAATGATGTAACCTCTTTGATATTTTCCAGTCCACTCAATGCATCTTCCATCGGTTCAGAAACCTGCGATTCGACGATCGAAGGAGAAGCGCCTGGATATGGAGTTGTAATCGTAATGATCGGGGGAGAGAAATCAGGTAATAATTGATAACTGAGTTGGTTGTAACTCAATAATCCGCCACCGATCAATATTGTGAAAATCACAATAATCATCGAAGGTCTTTTAATTGCGAGTTCTGTAAGTGTCATGACTTTACTGAATTATTTTGAAACAACATTTGAATTGTTCTGAATATTGATTTGTCCTTTTACGACAATGACGTCATTTTTTGTTAGCCCTTCGACAACTTCTATAAACTCTCCGTCACTCGTTCCTGCAGTAAAGGGAATAAGCTTGGCTTTTCCATTTCTAACGACATAAATACGTGGTTGTTTAGAGGAACCTACAAGTGCTTTTCTAGGAATAGATAATGCATTGGTTGTTTTCGAATTGCCCAATACGACTGAACCGTACATTCCGGCCATGATAGGGGAGTCTGAACCATTTTTCAGTAATATTTCAACTTTGAAATTGTGGCTAGCATCCGCTTTGATTCCGATGTTTGAAATTTTACCTGTGAATTTTTTCGTCCCATAGACATCAACATTTACATTTACTTGTTGACCTAGTTTGAATTTTAGGATGTCTCTTTCCGGAACAGATACATTTAATTTTAAAGAAGAAATATCGGTAAGTTCCAATATTGGAGTTCCTGCGCTGATAACACTCCCTAAATCAATCATTTTTTTGGTTACTACACCTGAAAAAGGAGCTGTAAGACTCGTGTTTTTCAATTGTTTTTTAATCTGTTTTACTTGTGTTTCAGCAGATTTTAGAGCCAATTTTGTTTTTTCATGTTGAACGCCGGTAACAGAT
>CAIUKX010000512.1 GCA_903899795.1 uncultured Flavobacteriales bacterium | reverse complement strand
TCTCCAATATTGATTCGGCGACTTCCCGTATTTATACGGATGTTGTTATGCAAGAATCTTTATCATAAGGCACTTCACTGCAATTCCAATAATAATGCAAATGAAATAGTCAAGATTGTATTGTACTATTCTCAGTCTGTTTTTGATTTCGAACTTTCCAAAGTCACGGTATTTAGAGCTTCACTCATTGTATTTCGTTTTGTTCAATCACTTATAGTGCTAATTCTTCTTTGATCCAGTCGTATCCTTTTTCTTCCAGTTCAAGAGCTAATTCTTTTGTACCTGTTTTAACGATTTTTCCATCGTACAATACATGTACAAAATCAGGAATGATATAATCCAAAAGACGTTGGTAATGGGTGATTACAATAGTTGCATTCTCTTTTGTCTTCAATTTATTCACTCCAGTGGCAACGATGCGTAATGCATCAATATCTAGACCCGAATCCGTTTCATCGAGAATTGCTAGTTTCGGATTGAGCATGGCCATTTGGAAGATTTCATTTCGCTTTTTTTCACCGCCAGAGAAGCCTTCATTCACTGATCTAGAAGCCAATTTTGAATCCAATTCTACAATTGCCGATTTTTCTCTGACCATAGTCATGAAATCTTTCGCAGAGATAGGTTCTTCACCTTTGTATTCACGAATTTCATTTAATGCTGTTCGAAGAAAGTTAATGTTCGAAACACCCGGAATTTCTACTGGGTATTGGAACGCTAAAAACAAGCCTTCTCTTGCTCTGTCTTCTACAGACAATTCCAACAAATCTTTTCCGTCAAACTCAACTTCACCAGCAGTGATTTCATATTCTTCACGACCAGCTAGGATGGAGGCTAAAGTACTTTTACCAGCTCCATTTGGTCCCATGATAGCGTGAATTTCACCAGCTTTTACTTCAAGATTTAATCCTTTCAGAATTTCTTTCCCATCGATTGATGCGTGTAAATTTTTAATTGTAATCATCTTTATTTTAATGTTTAATTTTGAATGTTTAAGGTTGAATTGATAATCCAACATTCAGCATTCAACATTTATAATTATCCTACTGAGCCTTCCAAGCTAATTGCTAGCAATTTTTGTGCTTCAACGGCAAATTCCATTGGTAATTGATTCAAAACTTCTTTGCAATACCCATTAACAATCAAACTGATTGCTTTTTCGCTGCTGATACCTCGTTGTTGACAGTAAAAAATTTGATCTTCACCGATCTTAGAAGTTGTTGCTTCGTGCTCGATTTTAGCTGAACTGTTCTTACATTCAATGTAGGGAAATGTATGTGCTCCACATTCATCGCTCATCAACAATGAGTCGCATTGAGAAAAATTCCTTGCATTGGTTGCGTTTTTGTGAATCTGAACCAGTCCACGGTACGAATTATTTGATTTTCCTGCAGAAACACCTTTAGAGATAATCGTACTCTTTGTGTTTTTCCCCAGGTGAATCATTTTTGTACCTGTATCAGCTTGTTGGTGATGGTTGGTAACGGCAACTGAGTAAAACTCACCCACAGAATTATCTCCTTTTAAGATACAGGAAGGATATTTCCATGTAACTGCTGAACCTGTTTCAACCTGAGTCCATGAGATTTTCGCATTTCGTTCGCAAATTCCCCGTTTTGTTACAAAATTGTAGATTCCGCCTTTACCGTCTTTATCACCTGGATACCAGTTTTGTACTGTAGAATATTTTATTTCAGCATCGTCCAAAGCAATTAATTCAACAACAGCTGCGTGTAATTGATTTTCATCTCTCATCGGCGCAGTACATCCTTCTAAATAGGAAACGTAAGCACCTTGATCGGCAACAACCAATGTTCTTTCAAATTGACCAGTACCTTGTTCATTGATTCGGAAATAAGTCGAAAGTTCCATTGGACATCTAACACCTTTTGGGATGTAGCAGAAAGAGCCATCTGTAAAAACGGCTGAATTCAGTGCTGCATAAAAGTTGTCAGTAGTCGGAACAACGGTTCCCATGTATTTTTGTACCAAATCAGGGTGATTTTTAACTGCTTCAGAGAACGAGCAGAAAATAATCCCCAGTTCAGATAATTTTGCTTTAAAAGAAGTGGCTACAGATACAGAGTCCATTACAAAATCGACAGCAACGTTAGTGCCTGTCAAAACCTTTTGCTCATCCATGGAAATTCCTAATTTTTCCATCGTTGCTTTCATTTCAGGTTCTACATCGTCCCAACTTTCGTATTTTTTTTGTTTTACAGCTGAGTAGTAGATGATGTCTTGAAAGTCGGGTTTTTGATAATGAACGTGAGCCCAACTTGGTTCAGTCATTGTTTTCCAAACCTCGTAAGCTTTCAATCTATAATCAAGCATCCATTGAGGTTCTTCTTTTTTAGCAGAAATCAAACGGATTATGTCTTCGGATAATCCTTTCGGGACTTTTTCCGATTCAATATTCGTTACGAAACCATATTTATATTCTTGGTTTTCGAGGTCTTTTGCTAATTCATTTTCAGTGTAACTCATCGATTTTTTTATATTGAGAGAGTACTTTTATATCGAGAAAGATTCTCCGCATCCGCAGGTTCTTTCAGCATTTGGATTATTAAAGACGAATCCTTTTCCGTTTAATCCTCCCGAATAATCCAATGAAGTACCGATGAGGTATAAATAACTTTTTTTGTCAACGACGATTTTGACTCCGTTATCTTCAAAAGTTTTATCTCCTTCTTTTTCTTCGTTGTCGAATTTCAATTGATAAGTAAGTCCGGAGCAACCCCCACCTTCTACTCCTACACGTATGAAAAGTCCAGGTTTACCGTCTTCGTTCATTAAATGAATCGCTTGTTCTTTTGCTGAATCAGTGACTGTTATCATTTTATTTATGTTTTATATGTGCTCTATCTTTATTTAGATTAATTTTAAATAGAAGCCCTTTTATGAGGCAAAAATACCTATTTTGTGGTATTGATCCAAATAGATTTATTCTTATTTCATATGAATTTTAAAAAAATAACAAAAAGGGACTTTTTTTGATTCAATTTCACGGTTTTATGAATGTGTTTATTGGTCTAATAATCAGCGTGGTTGTATCGGTATTTAAGGTGTTATTAAGCCTGCGAAGAAAGTATTAACAAGCGATAATATAGTACACGAATCGTTCTACAGATTGGCGGAAATTTGTCAGAACTAATTAATTGCTGTAACTATTATAACTATGAATAATACGCCGCTGACGGTAATTCGCCCTATTTCAAAGGAGATTTACTATCGATTCCCCCTCTTTCTTATTGTTGCTTTGTTAACTTTTAAAAGTTATTCTCAAAACTGTACAGTCAATGCCGGAGGTAATGTTGTGGTTTGTGGAACAACTACAACGTTAACTGGAACAGTAACTGGTATAGTTGGTGCTGGAACTCCACTTTGGACTTTTGTCTCGGGTCCAGGCCCAGTTCCTGTTATTGTTACTCCAACAGCTTTGGTAACGAATGTAACGGGTATGTCTAACGATGGAGTTTATACTTTTCAATTGGCCAGAAATTGTGGTACAGGTATCTCAACCGATCAGGTTAGTATTACCGCTCATCCAAGTCCACCGGGCTTTACAGCAGGTCCAGATATTACAGGTATTTGTGCTACTGTGGGATCAACTGCGCTCGCAGGAGTGATACCTGCTGGCTATACAGGAGTCTGGACTTCAGAGAATATTTACAGCTTAAACCGATATGGAACCAGCGTTTCAAGTAATTCGACGTTCAGTAGTACAACGGTGGCTAATCCTACTTTTTCATTGATTTCGACCAGTAATCATGATATAGATCCTGCCTACAATGTTGATTTGACAATTACGTCAATGGATGGTGTATGTAGTTTTACAGATCAGGCTGTGGTAAGTTTTTGTCCAAATCCGGCCTTAATTCCAGCTTCTCCCTATGAGTTCTGTGGTACTGGAACAATTTTCATTGATCTTGATGCCAATTCTCCAGATATGTCTTCCAATCCAGCATACAATGGCGCAGGAAGTACAGCTTCTGTTACTTATACTGTAAATACTGTGAGTAAACCGGGAGGTGCAGGTGTCCTTTCATTTTCTGAAATTGAGGGTGATCGCGTCTATTTAAATGGTTTTTCTGTTGTTGGAACTTATGTTTTTTCAATTACGGTTTCTTCACCTTGTTGTGGTGCTCCGGTTACCACTTCAAATATTACAGTTAATGTCAATCCACCTTCGCCATCTGATTTAGACTTTAATCCATCCGGTTTGCATCCCGAACAAATGACCTTATATTCTTACGGTGGTTCAGCAGGTGAAGTTCATTGTGGAATAGCTGGAATAGCAACTCCAGAACCTTTTTATTTTAACATTAATCCACTTGATCCACCGAGTACTGTCGTTTCTGTTTTTTCAGGTGGAATTTTATCTGCTGGTGCAAGTGTGCCAACAGTAACTGTAACAGGTGGTGGAACGATGAATAGGGTAGCCTCTGTAGATCCAGGAGTTGGGGGTTGGAAAGTAGGTACTTATATGTTTTTTGTGATTACTGGAACCTGGCCTTGTGAAGTTGTTAACAGTTATTATATACATATTTCGGATGGAAACCGACCTCCAATTGCGGTTCCTGATATTAGTGTCTGCTATATGGGTGCTCCAATAACGGTTACAGTCACAGAGCCTGCCGTTTTTCAAGGAGTTGTTGATCCCAGTTATTTTCAAGATTTCAGCGGTAGATGGGATTATGCGGTAGTTTCTAAACCAACTGGTTCGGGAAATCCGGTTTTTGACAGTTATTCCAATCGTGAGATTACAAATCCAACGGCTTTGATTTCAAATTTGGATACGCCAGGTGATTACGTTTTTACGATCACGGCAAATAGTGGTAATGGAGCAGGTAATTTTTTGGAAGCAGAATATGCGTGTTCGGGAATTTCAGCACCATTATCTGCCACATTTACGGTTCACATTGAGAATTTTATCACTGCAAATGCAGGATCTTCTCAAAGTTTAGGATGTACGTCGTCTATTTTCTTATTAGGTAATAGTCCTGGAGCAGGAACTGGATTATGGACAAATGTTTCGAGTCCGATGGGTTCAACTCCAGTTATTCCATCACCAAATAGTCCAAGTACAATTCCTAATAGCTTAACAGTTGCTGGTGCTTATACATTTAAATGGACAATTACGAGTCAGTATGGTTCATGCAGTTCAAATGCGAATATTACGTTTACAATATCAGCGGTATCACCGGATGTGCCATTGATTGGAACAATAGTTCAACCAACATGTACTGTTTCAACCGGAAGTGTCAGTTTTACAGGTTTGCCTGTGGGGTCATGGACGTTAACTGCTACTAATGCTTCTGCAGCAACTTTCAATTTACCTGGTTCGGGTACCACAGGTACATTTCCAGGATTAGCACCAGGAACATATACGTTTACAGTTTCAGATGGTACCTGTTCTTCTTTACCAACAGTAGCTGTTGTAATAAATCCTCAGCCTGTGACTCCTACAGCACCAACAATCACAGCAATTACCCAGCCAACTTGTACAGTAGCAACGGGGAGTATTGATATTGGTGGTTTACCTGCATCTGGTGCTTGGACTGCTACAATTAGTCCGGGTGGAACTTCTGTATCTGGTGTAGGACCTGTAACAACAGCTACTTTTCCTGGATTGGGAGCTAATACAACGTATACTATTGTTGTATTGGGGCCGTCAGGATGTACATCGGTTGCTTCAGCTAATGCAGTTTTGATAGCTCAACCAACAACACCAAGTGTTCCTGTGGTTGGAATGGTTGCCCAGCCGACTTGTACTGTAGCGACCGGAAGTGTAGCATTCAGCGGATTGCCTGCAGCAGGGACGTGGACTATTAGTTCAAATCCTGTAATTTTACCAGCACCAAGCGGTACAGGTACTACAGGAACTTTTAGTGGACTAACATCAAATACATACATATTTACTGTTACGAATGCTTCAGGATGTACTTCTTCTGTAACAAGTTCAGTGACAATCAATGTTCAGCCACCAACACCAAGTGTTCCGGTGGTTGGAACGATAACACAACCAACCTGTACAGTAGCAACCGGTAGTGTAGATTTCAGCGGATTACCAGCAGCAGGAACGTGGACTATTAGTTCAAATCCTGTAATTTTACCAGCACCAAGCGGTACAGGTACTACAGGAACTTTTAGTGGATTAACACCAAATACGTACACATTTACGGTAACCAATGTATCGGGTTGTACATCATCGGTTACGAGTTCAGTAACAATCAATGTTCAGCCACCAACACCAAGTGTTCCTGTGGTTGGAACGGTTACCCAGCCGACTTGTACTGTAGCGACCGGAAGTGTAGCATTCAGCGGATTGCCTGCAGCAGGGACGTGGACTATTAGTTCAAATCCTGTAATTTTACCAGCGCCAACCGGAACGGGTACAACCACTACTTATAGTGGACTCACACCAAATACCTATACATTTACCGTTACGAATGCTTCGGGATGTACATCATCAGTAACAAGTTCAGTGACGATCAATGTTCAACCTCCAACACCGAGTATTCCTGTTGTTGGAACGATCACACAACCAACTTGTACAGTTACTAAGGGTAGTGTAGATTTCAGCGGATTACCTGCTGCAGGTGTATGGACCATTACCTCCAATCCTGCAATTCTGCCATCACCAACTGGGACAGGAACGACAAGTACATTTAGCGGATTAACACCAAATACCTATGTATTTACCGTTACGAATGCATCAGGATGTACATCGTCTGTAACAAGTTCAGTGACTATTAATGTTCAACCTCCAACACCAAGTGTTCCGGTGGTTGGAACGATCACACAACCAACTTGTACAGTTGCAACCGGAAGTGTAGATTTCAGTGGATTGCCTGCTGCAGGTACATGGACGATTGCTTCAAGCCCTGCAATTCTTCCATCACCAACCGGGACAGGAACGACAGGTAAATTTAGCGGATTAACACCAAATAGCTATACATTTACCGTTACGAATGCATCAGGATGTACATCTTCTGTAACAAGTTCAGTAACGATAAATGTTCAACCTCCAACACCAAGTATTCCGGTGGTTGGAACGATCACACAACCAACTTGTACAGTTGCAACTGGAAGTGTAGATTTTAGTGGATTGCCTGCTGCAGGTACATGGACCATTGTTTCAAGTCCTGCAATTCTTCCATCACCAACCAGTACAGGAACGACAGGTGCTTTTAGTGGATTAACACCAAATACCTATACATTTACCGT
Organism: uncultured Flavobacteriales bacterium; assembly: GCA_903899795.1. Taxonomy (GTDB): domain Bacteria; phylum Bacteroidota; class Bacteroidia; order Flavobacteriales_D; family Crocinitomicaceae; genus CAIUKX01. Next base: position 2,410 of record CAIUKX010000512.1, on the reverse strand, counting down.
TACTAATGCATCAGGATGTACATCTTCTGCAACAAGTTCAGTAACGATAAATGCTCAACCTCCAACACCAAGTATTCCGGTGGTTGGAACGATCACACAACCAACTTGTTCAGTTACTACGGGTAGTGTAGATTTCAGTGGATTACCAGTTGCAGGTATATGGACCATTACTTCAAGTCCTGTAATTCTTCCATCACCGACCGGGACAGGTACAACTGCTACATTTAGTGGTTTAACACCAAATACCTATACATTTACCGTTACGAATGCATCGGGATGTACATCTTCGTCTACTAGTTCAGTTACTTTATCTGTACCTGTAGCACCAACTCTTATATTTTCTTTTACAAATCCGACTACTTGTGGTGGAAATGATGGTGAGATAACAATTGCCGGTTTGGATCCAACGACGACTTATGATTTGAATTACATTGACAATACAGGAACTCCAATGAGCGAAGCGGGTGTATCTAGTAATTCTTCAGGTCAGATTATTCTTTCAAATTTATCAGCTGGAACTTATAACAATTTTGATTTAATGTTGAATTCATGCAGTTCGTTAGGAGTTGGTGCAGTTTTAATCAGTCCTCCAGCGCCATCAATTGATGTTATACCACCAGTTACAGTTTGTGATTCATTCATTTTAGCTACAATAACAGGCGCAAATTTAACAGGCTCCGAGGCTTATTTCAGTGGTCCTGGAGGCACTGGAACACAATTCAATTCCGGAGATGTAGTATATTCAGGATCAACAACCTTGTATATGTATGACATCAATGGATCGTGTTCAAGTGATATTAGTTTATCTATAACTGTTAATCCGTCTGATGATGCAGGTTTTACGGTTTCAAACTATTGTGAAGGTGGTGCGAATGTTGCTCAGATAAGTGGAACTACAGGAGGAGTCTTTTCATTTAATCCTATGCCAGCTGATGGAGCTACAATAAATTCAGTGACAGGTGCAATTACAAATGGAGTAGGAGGTACTTCTTACACTATACAATATACGACAGGAGGAGTTTGTCCAAGTGTTTCTCAGCAAGTGGTTACAGTTTACTCAATCCCAAATCTACCCGTAACCTCAATGAGTGCAAGTTATTGTTCTGATGTAACACCAAGTGTAATGGTCGTAACAGCTGGTTTTGGAGATGTTGTAACTTGGTATTCAGATAATTCCTTGAATAATCAATTGCATGTAGGAGACTCACTTTTACCAGGCAATTCTACAGCTACATATTATGTTACTGAAACTTCGAATGGTTGTGAGAGTTCAGCTGCAACAATTACAATAACCATTCAAAACTGTTCAATAGTTATACCTACAGCTTTTACACCTGATAACGATGGTGTAAATGATACTTGGGTTTTAGAAAATATTGATTCCGCATTTCCAAAAAATCAAGTTCGACTATTTAACCGTTGGGGAACTTTGGTTTATGAATCTCCTGTTGGAGCGTATGAGTCGAATAGTTGGGATGGAACATACAAAGGAAAAGTATTGCCTGTCGAATCATTTTACTTTATGATTGAGTTCAACGATGGCAAAAAAGATCCAGCTAAAGGAACAGTTTCAATCATCTTAAAATAAAGAAATTATGAAAATAGCTACAATTATTTTGATTCTTTTTGGTGGTGCAAAAATAGTCTTTTCACAACAGATGCCTCAGTATAGTCAGTATTTGAGAAATCAGTTTATGGTGAATCCAGCAGCGGCAGGTGTATATGATTTTAATGATGTAACAGTGAGTGGTAGAATGCAATGGATGGGTTTTACAAATGCTCCATCCACAATGTATGCTTCCGCTTCTATGCCATTGGGACATAGAAAACCAAGGGAATCGTATAATCCATCGTTACACATTAGTAGTGGACCCATTAGAAATCCTGAGATAAAAACCGGGAAAATGAAGCACGCTGTTGGTGGTCAGATAGTAGCGGATCAGTATGGTGCATTCCGTCAGATTCAATTTTCAGGAACTTACGCAATCCACTTGCCCTTAACGAAAAAAATAAACTTATCTTTTGGAACTAAAGTTGAAGTTTCAAGTCACTCCTTTTTATCCGATAGGGCAGTTGTAATAGATGCTCCAACTGATAATACATATTCCAATTTTATTGTGAATCAAGGTACTAGGAATTTTCTCAATATTGGTACAGGATTATACGCCTATTCATCCAAATTTTTTGTTGGTGTTTCAGCAGATCAACTCACAAAAGGGATGGTGGCTTTTGGTTCGGGTACCGCAAATTTTGATCCACGCATGCATTTTAATTTTCTAGGTGGTTATAAAATAGGCTTGAAAAATGATATGACTCTAACTCCGGCATTCTTGGTGAAATTCGCAAAACCCGTTTTTCCAACCATTGAAGGATCATTGCAGTTTGAATATAAGGAATGGATATGGGCAAC
>CAIUKX010000511.1 GCA_903899795.1 uncultured Flavobacteriales bacterium | reverse complement strand
TTGAAATAAACAAATCTTTTTCCGCCGCCGTCATGTTTTTGAAACGAGCCTGTCCGTGGTGTTTATCTTTCAAATAGAACCAAACTGCATCAGGACCTTGTGTTGGGGGAATAGCTGTCGAAGCCCAGGGATCAATGGCACCGTTGATATAAATAATTTGATTTCCTTGTGTAGTTGCCCATTGAAGTACTTTCTTAGGTAATTCTGGATTAAAAGTCTTTTCCATGCTCTTATTTGGCATGAAGATCGCGCTTGGTGTAGAATTTCCGTATAATGCAGTCAAAGAAGGCAATAATCCTGAAAAATCTTTCGTTTCATAACTATAATAACCTAGTTGTGTCCCAGATTGATAATAATGACTTCCCAATTCTTTTATTTTGCTGTCTGAGAAAAACTCTATTGTGGAAACTTTGTTGAAATGCTCTATAACTTCTTTTAAGGAAGCCTTGCTATCAGGAATTGCTTCACATTTTCCATTCCATTGCCAGAACGAAAATGAATACTCTAACACAGCATATTCAAAAGCCTGATCAAAAGTTAAATAAGTAAAAGTAAGACTATCTTTTACGATCATTTTCTTTAGCAATTTTTCAGACTTTTTTCGATGTTCCAAGATTCTTCTTTGCACTTCTTCAACGCTTTTCCTACATGCTTCAGTCCCAACCGTATCAAAGAAATGATAGATTCGTTTATCATCTAATTCAAGTGCCAAAGGAGCAACATATGGAATAGAAACTGTCACATCTTTAGGATAGAAATAACGATAATACACAGTCGTTTCTCCCCCTTTACTGATTCCGGTACTAATCCAGTCTTTAGCATATATTTCTGAAAAAACTTCTCTAACATGATGTAGGTCTGCGGTTGCCTGTTCAATTGTCAAATACTTATAATCCATACCCGTTGGTATACTTTCTCCAAAAAAACGGTGTTCAACATCCAATTGATTAGCTCCTAAAAGAGTTGCAGGCTCAGTCGTTCGATTTTTATCAGAATCATAGCCTTCCGTAACAATTACAGTCGGTTTTTGAAAATCAACATGAGATAACCATACTTTTTGTGTAAAATAACCTTTTGAAAGATCATTATGATCAATCGGTTGTTTAATGAATAATTTATAAGCCGACTCGTATCCTTTTGGAGCCTTCACTTTCTCGAACGTGATATCTTTCAGATTTCTTAACTTGTCTTCTATTGTCTGCGTCTGTGCAAAGAAGTTATTTCCAAAAAAAAGAAGTGTAAAGAGTACTAAGATAAAATTGTTCGTTTTCATATTCATTATTATTTTGAGTTATACCTCAGCATTCCGGTATACCGACAGAGACATTGATGGCTAAGCCACCTTCTGAGGTCTCTTTGTATTTTTCGTGCATATCGAAAGCTGTTTCTTTCATTGTTTTTATAATTGAATCCAGACTGACTTTTGCCTTCTCTGGATCACTGGTCAATGCAATCTGACATGCAGTAATTGCCTTGATTGCACCCATCGTATTCCTTTCAATGCAAGGAACTTGAACCAATCCCATAATCGGATCACAGGTCAATCCCAAATGATGTTCCATAGCAATTTCAGTAGCCATCATGACTTGCTTCGGAGTACCGCCCAACCGTTCTGTCAGTGCTCCTGCAGCCATTGCTGATGAAACACCGATTTCCGCCTGACAACCACCCATTGCTGCAGAAATAGTAGCTCCTTTCTTGAAAAGACAGCCCATCTCCCCTGCTGTCAACAAAAATTTGACAATATCTTCTTCCCCTTTGTTTTCACAAAAACAGAGGTAATACATCAATACAGCAGGAATAACACCGGCTGCACCATTCGTTGGTGCTGTAACAATTCGCCCGAACGAAGCATTTTCTTCATTAACAGCCAAAGCGAAACAACTCACCCATTTGATAATCGTAGTAAAACTTTGATCCGATTGCCGAATACACTCTATCCAGTCCGGTAGAGTTTGAGGTGTTTTTTCCTTTAAAAGCAAGAAACTCATTTCAGATGCTCTTCTCTTCACATTAAGTCCACCTGGAAGTATACCTGGAGTTTGGCAACCCTTATAAATACTCGCCAGCATAACATTCCAAATTTCAATCAAATCTTTCTGAATAGTCGCATTATCTCTTACAGTAAGTTCATTATGCCTCACAATCTCAGAGATTGGAAGATTTGTTTCATTGATATAGAGGAGTAAATCTTTCTCATTTTCGATCGGAAACGGAAAATTGAAATCTGATCGTTCTCCGATTTCTTTACCTTCCTGTAAAATAAAACCTCCACCAATCGAATAAAATGTTTCTTCAACCAATTCACCTGACTTAAGTTTAGCAATAAAAGTCAAAGCGTTAGCATGCTGTGTCAAACGCTCATTAGTAAACTCTATTTGTATCGAAGGATTAAAAGGAATTGACAACTCAGCACTCAATGGTAATTGTTTTGTCAATTTTATGTAGTCCACATAATCTTCCAGTTTGTGAACATCTATGGTCTTTACATCATGACCGGACAATCCCATCATAACAGCAATATCTGTCCCATGTCCCTTTCCTGTTTTAGAAAGAGATCCAAAAAGCTTTACATAAATAGTATCTATCGAAGATTTATCAAGTGCATTGATAAATGTATTGGCAGCGACCCAAGGTCCCATTGTATGAGAACTTGATGGTCCTATACAAATTTTGAAAATATCGAAAACGCTTATTTTCTCTTGTATCATAGTTTTACAGTGTCTAACAGAAACATTGCTGTTTCCGGGTTTATAAATTGGTACATTTCATAGTCGTTACAAGTAACTTGGCTGTAAAATTAACCTTTAAATAAACGCTTCATTTTATCAAAGTATTAAATCTTAAAATATTAACACATTTTTTGGATACTCTGAAAACGGTAACACAAATATCAAGGATGCAACCAATACAAAATTGACTTATATATCCTTGTTTAGATACTTAATTTGCTAATTTACTAGCTCTAGGTTTTAGGAATAAAAAAATCCGCCCATCTATTTTAACAATAGACAGGCGGACCGTTATTATCTGAATTTTAAGCGGATACTACTTTACAAGCTTATTAACCCTAAAAAGAATAAAAATACATACTATCGCAAAAAAGCCGATTACATATCCAAGTATATCGTAATTTTCAAGCGGACTTTCATTGTCTTTTTGAAATACAATTAAGGATCCGATTACAGCCCCTATTCCACCGGCTAATTGCTGAAGTGATGAATTAATACTCATGAATGCACCTCTATCATGCAATTCGGGTAAAGCAGAAACAATAGCAGTGGCAGGAACCATTCTTGACATAATTCCAGCCATCATTAGTATTTGAAGCGAAACGATAATCCAAAAAGATACTGGTGGCAGATTTGTATAAATAATTACAATCAAAACTGTAAAAAGTGATGCAACAGCAAATAATTTGAATTTATCAATCGAATCACTCAATTTACCAATTAAGGGCATAATAATTAACACGCTTATTCCTGCAAACATGAATAAATAAGGTAATTGCTGATCGGTAACATGAAGATTGTTGACGGCAAATTTACTTCCCCAAGGCATGATCATAAATCCACCAATGGACAATAAAGCAGTCAATAAAAAGCCAATCAGATACATTGGATTAATAAATGTTCGTCCAAAATGTAAAAATACATTCTTCTCTGTCTTTGCATCCAAATGTTTGGTAATTGGCTTCATACTGACCATGATAAAAATTGTAATAACTGCTGCCAGACCTACAATCATCAAGAAAGGTGCTTGCCATCCCCAAACATTAGCAAGAAATAAACTAATTGGAATTCCTAAAACCTGACTAGCTCCAAAGCCCATCTGCATAAAGCCCATTACTCGACCTCTTTGTTGTAATGTAAAAATATCGGATACAATTGCCATGGAAATCGATCCTATCACTCCTCCAAATATTCCTGTAATAATTCTTGCCAACACTAATAAGCTATAAGTCGATGCCAAACCGCAAAACAGAGTCCCCAAAATGAAACCTATATAGAAAAACAACAGTAATTTTTTTCGGTCAAAGCGATCTGCAAATCCTGCTGTCAACAAACCGGAAGCACAGGCACTGAAGGCATAAGAAGACACTACTATACCAAATTGACTAGTTGATAGATTCATATCACTCATCAACTTGTACCCTAATGGATTCATAACCATAAAATCAAGTACAACTGTAAACTGGGTCAAGGCTAATAGAGCCATCAGTAATTTTTGATACGACGTAAATTTTGAATCTGTTGCCTCTATTTTTTTTCCTCCCATCGGAGCGTCTAAAATTTCTTCTTTCATCTGTAATTTTATTGTTTATTAAATTTATGGCTTGAGTGCCTTTACTACTAAATCAAAAGCCTGATTCATGTGTTCATTATTCCAAGAATATTTTTCAATACCACCCACTCCTTTTCCATCATTGTGAAATTTTATCAAAGTATATAAAGGTGAAAATGCAAGCGACCAATACACCTCTACCGGCAACTTCACTAACTCATTCCTTTGAATTGCCCCGACAACAAATTCTTTCATTAACTGAGAAAATTCCTTCTTAGCCATTCGAAATACATTTTCTCCAATCG
>CAIUKX010000510.1 GCA_903899795.1 uncultured Flavobacteriales bacterium | reverse complement strand
ATTTGTTGCAGATGTGGCTGCACTTGTAGCAGACCCCAAAGCGGAAGTGAGTGCGGTAGTAATCCAGCCACTTTGATCTGTAATTAAAGCTTGGGGTTGTGCTGTAGATGTCGTTGTGAGATAGTTGGATGGTACACTTTTTAAACATCCAGCTAATGCTGTTGTAATCCAACCACTGGTACTGATGATTAGAGTTTGAGATTGATCTGCAGATGAAGTTGTCAGATAGTTGGATGGTATACTTGTAAGATAATTTTGATTTGCTAAGTACGTGCTCAGATCAGAAAGTTGCGCGCATACTAATGTATTGTTTGGTACAGTAATACCATTTTTGAATTTTTTAATACCATAGATAGTTTGATCAGTGAGTATATCAACTGATGAACTAGATGGTAAGTTACGACCTAGCATATTATCTAAAGCATAATAAATGAATACTACAGCCAAACTGTTTTTAGTGAAAACGTAAAAAGATTAATTCATTTTAAAAACAAAAATGTCAGAAGACAGCATGCAAACACCCGAGCAACAGACAACTGAACCCAAGAGTCTTACTTTCCCTGAATTTTGTGAAAAGAGTTTTGAGTGTATTTTTAACCAGAACGTACACTTGCACACTTCACTCGCTGAAGTATTGAAGGTGCAATTTAAAAGCCAGGAGGATAAATTAGCTGAACAAATAGCTAGAATGGATACATTTGAGGAGAATATAAAGCAGGCCTTCTTACATTATACCCGTGAAATTATGAAAGGATTGGATGATGCTAACCAGGTGATTATAGATAGACTTCCTCAGGGGATGGAAATGGATCCTACTTCAATCGCGGGGATTTCCGACTTGGACCATTCCCAGGATGCGGTAGCTTTGCCTCTGGATCTACAGCGGCAGCAATCTCAGGTGTAATATGATAAGGTGTGATTACTTCTTTTGGTGCGGGTTTCTTAAACCCCCATATTTCCTCTTCTTTTTTAATAAATCGAACGATTTGTGCAGGTCCAGGATTGACGGGTGCTTTAACTAGAACAAGTTGTTGCCATACACTTCTTTTCGGTTCATTTGTTTCCCAGTCACTGAGTATTACATTTTGAGTATCATAGTTATTTAAATAGTATAGTTCTAAACTCATTCGGAAATCAACCTCTTTGGGAAATCCGGTTGGTGGGATGTTGAGTCGATATCCATACCCTTGAGTTCGTGTAGTAACAATTGGAAAATCTTTATTTTGAAATTGATATTTCTTTTGGACTTGTTTTTGACGCTGGGCTTTCATGTGCTGGGTAAGTTTGTTTACTTCTTGATCGTTCGCATCAACCATATGCTCAACCACATCAATTGGAGATTTATTTTCTAATACTGGTCGTTTCATTGAGTTGTAACTATCTAAGATTGCATTTAACCCTGCTTGTGATTGTTGATTGTGTTCAGTTGAAGTAGCTAAAATATTTGTTTGTTTTTGTAGTGAGTAATCACGTAATATTTTCCGAAGCATTCTTATTGCTGAGTCAATTGGTCCTGAGAGAGTAGGACGATTAAACGTAGTATTTTTTGCTGGTGTACTATGCACAGACGAATTAGGGAAAAGCTGGATCATTTTCAGAGGGAAATCCTTTTTGAACTCACTCCCACCATCAATGACGATACGCTTGACT
>CAIUKX010000509.1 GCA_903899795.1 uncultured Flavobacteriales bacterium | reverse complement strand
GTAAACTTTGAATTTTTCTTCAGCAACCGTACGTAAATGATTCAAAAGCTGACCAACATCTTTCTTTTGATCGACCGGTACTGCCTTTAATTCACTGAATAAATCTTTCAATAAACCCTTCGCCCCCAAGTATTGAATCCTGAACTTTTCGAGGGACGACATATCCTTGATCGGAAAGTGATTAATTTCTTTGACTATTGATTCAATTTTCTCCTTCATATTCTTCTTCTATTTCACCTATCGAACCAACTTTAGGTTTCGTTTGTTCGTCTGTATTATCAACTTCAAAAGTGTATTTCGATCGTTTGTTTTTGACTAAATGGAAAGAAATACACTTTCAGGGTTACGAAGTTAAGAATTAAAGGTATAAATAGTAATTTGTCCATTTAAAAATTTAGATTATCTTTGAAGCAAGTAAATTCATATGAATACAATAGTTAGGTAATATATTTCGTTTGTAATTTGTATCTAACTTGTTTTCATTTATTTAATTTACTTTTTGCTAGACAGATTAAAGCGAAGAATCTTCAACGGAAGATTTGGAATGAATTTGAAAACGAAAATTAGAAAGGTGCATCTAGCTCAGATTTTATCTAGAATTAGCAGTATTCTTTCACACAAAATTTTGTACTATGAAAAAAACTATGAAGTCATTTGTTCTCTTTTCTTTTGTGGCTCTATTGGGAGTTACTTTTTCTTCTGGATGCAGAAAGAAAAAAGATACAACAGCCAAAATTGTTTTACGTGATGCAACAAACGCTCTTGTAATCGGAGCTACAGTTCATGTATACGGTGAATCTACTACATCTAAACCATCTGTTGTCGATGGAACTCAAACAAGTGATTACAAAGGAGAAGCTTTCTTCAATTACAACGATATCTACCAACTTGGACAAGCGGGTGTTGCTGTATTAAACATCGATGCTTCAAAAGGAACTCAAACGGGTTCAGGTATTATCAAAATTGAAGCTGAAAAAGAAAATTCAGAGACTGTATATATTCAATAAATAATTCAAAGGTGAATGACAGAGTCTGTCGTTCACCTTTTTAACTTAACCCATTCTTATGAAATCTATACTACTTTATTCCTTACTTGTCGTACTTGAAGTTTCTTTTTCATCTGGATGCAGAAAGAAAAAAGACACTACTGCCAAAATCACTGTACGTGATGCAACCAATTCACTGGTGATAGGTGCTACAGTTCGTGTATATGCCGTTTCAAGTACAAATCCTCATCCTCCTGTCACCGTTGATGACACACAAACTTCCGATTACAAAGGAGAAGCGAATTTCAATTACAATAATATCTATCAACTTGGGCAGGCTGGTGTTGCCGTCTTGAACATTGATGCTTCAAAAGGAACAGCAACAGGTTCAGGAATCATTAAAATTCAGGCAGAAACCGAAAACACCCAAACAGTATATATTCAATAACTTTTTGAAGTTAACTACTGAAAAACAATAGATTAAAATCTATATTTATGATTGTATACCAGATGATCTTTGTTTTGATTTGCAGTCTAAACTCTTTTTGAGTACTTTTACCTTAAATATTATAAAAAAATTATGGGATGTTCAAATTGTAGTTCCGGAGGGGGAACCCCCCGAGGATGCAAAAATAATGGCAACTGTAATTCTGGAGGATGTAACAAATTAGAGGTGTATGATTGGTTAGCCAATATGGCTTTACCGGGTAATCAAACCCCTTATGATATAGTTGAGATACGATTTAAAAATAGTCGAAAGAACTTTTATAGAAACACTAAAAATCTGAGCCTACAAGTTGGTGACGTTGTAGCAGTTGAAGAAAGTTCAGGACATGACATTGGTGTTGTTTCGATTGTTGGTGAATTAGCCAGAATTCAAGTAAAGAAAAAAGAAACTAATTTCAAGCCGGTTGAGGCTAGAAAAGTTTACAGGATTGCTAATCAAGAAGATATTGATAAGTGGATTAAGGCTCGTTCTTTAGAGACCGGACTTATGCAACGTTCAAGAACAATGGCAATTGAGCTGAATCTTGAAATGAAAATTTCTGACGTAGAATACCAGGGAGATTTAACGAAAGCTACCTTTTACTACACTGCAGAAGGGAGAGTTGATTTCCGTCAACTGATCAAAAACATGGCGGATGAATTCAAAGTTAGAATTGAAATGCGTCAAATCGGATCGCGTCAGGAAGCTTCCCGTTTGGGAGGAATCGGTTCGTGCGGTCGAGAATTGTGCTGTTCGACATGGTTGACTGACTTCCGATCTGTATCAACATCTGCGGCTCGCTATCAGCAATTGTCTCTGAATCCTTTAAAACTTGCAGGACAATGTGGTAAATTGAAATGTTGCCTCAATTACGAACTTGATTCATACATCGATGCGATGAAATCTTTTCCGAAAGCTGAAACGAAACTTCGTACAGAAAAAGGTTCGGCCTATCATATTAAAACAGACGTTTTCAAACGTCAAATGTGGTATGCATACGAAGGAGACAGTGGGTCAGGATTGATTGCATTGCCACCGGAACGTGTTCGTGAAATTATTGAAATCAATATTGCTGGAAATAAGCCAAAGGAATTGGTGGAGTTCATATCTGCTCCTATTATTGAAAAAGCTCCGGATTACTCAAATGTAGTGGGACAAGATAGCTTAAGCCGATTTGAAAGTTCTTTCAAAAATAAAAAGAAAAAGAAGAAGAAACCCAGCAAAAACCCCGATGGCTCACCCATAAATCAGGTGAAAACGAATGAAAATTCTTCTCCTAAACCGGAACATAAAAATCCAAAACCACAAAAACC
>CAIUKX010000508.1 GCA_903899795.1 uncultured Flavobacteriales bacterium | reverse complement strand
TGGATGCCAATAGTGAGGTATTAAAAGTTCGTACCGCTTCCAGTGATTTTTCACGGTAGAGTTTATAGTCCACAATGTCGCGCTGTACTTCTTTAATAGCAGCAATAGCCAAGGTGATTTTCTTATAGTCTCGATTGAGTTGTTCTTTGGCTTGGTCAAAAAACATTTTCACCAATCGGTCAACATCGGTTATGAGTGCCAGTTTAATTTCTTCGGGATCCATGCTTTCTAAATCCAGCACGTTTCCACGGTCGCCTCTAAACCAAATATCATTGATACGTGAAGTTTTTTCTTCTAGCTTTTGAAATACAAATACGTCCATACTATCCTGCACTAGCGGCATTACTATACGCACATACTGAAACTGATTTCCTTGTCGCCATATTCTACCTTCGAGCTGGCGAATATCTGTTGGGTTCCATTCAGGGTAACAGTTATAAATAACCGTTCCTCGTTTTTGTAAATCAATCCCTTCACGAATGGTTGCGGTTCCAATAATGATTTTTACCACACCGTCCAGGAACGCTTCTTTAATGGTTTCTTTTCGGGTATCGTTGATTTCAGAGGATATAATTTCTACTTCATCCACTTTTACTTTATCGTACATCACGCCACGCTGATAACCCACTTCTTTTTCCAAGTATTCTTTAATCAGCGGAAAAAACATTTTACCACGGTTCATGTAAATCACCTGGCCGCTGGCTGTTTCGTCATGCTCTTCATGCCAGGACTTTACCGATTTGATACAGTCCATTACATAAGCAATCTTTGGACTTTGTTCTACAAAATCCTTATAATCTTCGGGAGTTCCATTTAACAAGTATGGTGAAAGCGCATTGTCTAAACTATAAGCCAGTGCACGAAATAAATTACCCATATCGAGCTTGCCCTGGGTAGAACTTTTTGCCATGGCTACAATACCATTTTGATTCTCCCTTTGCTTAGGGGTCATGTTGATATAAGTTAGCACTTGCTTGTCTTGCGGCAATCGCTCTTTGGCATTTTCAAAACTATATAGTAGGGGTAGATTGATTTTTTTAGGACGAACCACACCAGCTTCCTCTCCAGTTTTGTACAAAATGTGGTTGTAGATAAGCTTTTGTAAAATCCTTCTATTGGTAAAGCTTTTAATCACTTCCTTTTCTACAATTTCCTCTTTGTAATTGGCAGCCCATTCCACGGTTGGCAGCACAAACAAATCAAAGAAGGTATCGAGGTTTACAATGCCGTTATCTCGCAGAGAATCATACGCTACAAGGGATAGCATCGAATAAATTTCTAATGGTGAATTTGAAAACGGTGTTGCGGTAAGCAGCATCGTATTTCTGCCATACTTGCGCTGAATAAAACTAAGAATCAAAAAGGCTTTTTGTCCAGTTTCTGAAGTTGCCGATTGAATGTTGTATCGCTTGTTACCGTCATCATCACTCTTTACAGATGAAAATACATTTTTACAACGGTGTGCTTCATCTATCACCGCATAATCAAAACCAAGCACATCAATATCGGCAATGGAATTCTTCAATCCCACGCCAATCATCTCTCTGAATTTTTGGTATTCAATTTCTTTATCACGGCTCGATTTCTCTTTGCTCTGTCCCAATATATTCACCAGCTCTGTAAACAGCTCATCGGAAACAGATTCACCAAAGCCCAGGCGTTTAAAGCCTTCGTAAGTTACCATGGTGATAGAGCGTTCAGGCACAGCAGCACTAAGGTTTATCTTATCTACAACATCAGTTCCCAGGTTGTACCAATCGTTCACAGTAATGCCTGTATGTGATAATACACCTGAAACAAATTCGCCAGTTTTTTTATCGGTAAAGCCAATGATTTCATTCATCCACTTTTTATAAGTAGGTTTTGGAACCACTACAATTGGTCTTTTACATTTTCCTGAATACAGGTTATGTGCAAGGTTCACAATGGCGGTCATGGTTTTACCCACACCCACATCAAAGGCATTAATGCCCGAACCCATGGCTTCCATAAATGCCACACCTTCTCTTTGTATGTCGGTTATTTGTAGAATACCCGACTTAAACCGAGCAGAACACTCAAAGCCAATAGGCACTTTGGAATAGTTTATATCCGACTGCCCATTGTACATTCTGTTCCAGGCATAGTTGAGTTTATGTTGGTCATCAAAGGCAAGTACTTCATGCAAGAATTTAGAAAATAGTTTTTCTCCTTCAATACGTGCATTGGCTTTGAGTTCAGCCTTTTCTTCCTTGGAAAGTTTATCGTCTCTTAGTTGCCTGTTGGCTAGGTAATAATCTGCAATGTCAATAGCCGAGCTTTTTTCAAAGTCAGTATCAGCGTTTAAAGTAAACAGCCATTTTACAAATACATGTTGCAGCGTAAACTTTGCTTCACCGTCAAAACGGATATTGATTTTTTCACGGTCTTTTTTGCGCTCAACTTTTCCGTTTACTTTTTTAAGCTCTTCGGCATTTTCTAAATCCATGTATTCTTCACGAACACTGGTCACATAAAACAAAATTGGATCCACGGCAAAATCTGAAATAGCCGTAATAATCGGACGTTCTTTTTCATCAGGATTCTCTACCGTTAATAGTTCAGGCTTTGCTTTGTCAATGGCTTGCTTATGCAAATCCCAAATACCTTGACCAAAATGTTTTTCAATATCATCTTTGTCTTTTTCCAATTGTACCAAACGGTCGTACATGTTACCGTAGGTGTAAATTGGAAACGGCATCAGCTCGCCTGCATGGTAAAACAATGCGCCAGCTTTTACCAGGTCAAATAATTGTTCCTCCAATACTTTACCTGTACCTTTTAGGTAATAGGTTTGCCAGCCACTCATGGGAACGCCCATTCTGCGTTTGTACCACACCCAGGCTTTGATTTCAGGTTCGGTGATGCCTTTGTTGTATTTAGCCACCACATCCGAAAATGGAATCTTCTTCCCTTCGGTATCGCCCAAACCTTGAAGCTCGCCAGCTTGTTTTAAAATGCGCTCAATGACGGTTGCATTGCCTCTCACTTTGGTAGAGGTATATGGGTTTAATGTGCCCAATTCGTGTATGTTGTGTATGCCTGATAAGTAACTCATAGCCTTTTTAATTGTAGTTCGTATTCGAGTGCCAATGCCTCAATTTCTAAAGCCGAAACATTTGTGTCAGCCACAGGATGCGATTGCATAAAGCGTAAAGCATGGGCATTAGCATCTTTAATTTCTCGGTAATTAATGTTTTCCAGTAAGAAGTCTCCATTTTGAATTTGAAAATTATAATCCACGCCATGCGTAAAGAGCTGAATTAAATAAGTGCCGCATTTATAGTGCACATAAAAATCTTCGTATTCAGGGTCGTGGTAGTCGATATACCAGTCGCCTGGTAAATCCAGTATTAAATTAAAATCCCCTAGCGCATGACCTATGGTATTCATTATCCAAGTCTTGTCGCCTTTAATCGTCAGCGGAAATTCACGGCTTGTGGTTATTTCTTGTTCGCCACATACTTTTTCAGGATGCCGTTCAAACCAAGTATTGAAAGTGCACAGCTCTGTAAAGCTTAATGGCTCGCTGGAATAATCTTTTTGTTTGGCATATATTTCAACCAATCCCTTTTCATCTCTATCCTTTGGAAATACACCGTTTCGTAGTAATGCCACATGAAAGTCCTTTGCATCAGACTTTGATAGCACATCACGAATCATGTCAATTCGGGCACGGAGATATATTGGACTCGTAATATCCATTACACCATTTCAAGTTCAGTTTCTAATAAGGGAATCACAGCAGCAGGAACCATTTGGTCGTGCAGCACTTTGTTTATAACCATTTGTTCAACTTGCTCATATCCTTTGGGTGATTGCATCATCTCAAAAAGATTAGGCGCATTGGCATTGGTTACTTTTTTTAATTGTCGTAAAATTTCTTCTCGTAGTTTTTGTTCGAGCTTACTATCAGCTCCAGCCATACCACTAAGCGAGCGTTCGCCACGTTCGGCAAAAGAAAAATAACCTTCTCTTGTCACGATTACATGGTCTAGTAATGCTATATCAAAAAGTTTTAAAGCTTCTTTGATTCGTCTAGTCATTACACGGTCGGCTTCGGAAGGTTGTAAGTTTCCACTAGGATGATTGTGCGAGATGATAACCGCTTTTGCCAGTGTCTTTAATGCAACAGCCGCAACGATTTCAGTATCTACCATGGTGGCATTTATCGTTCCTGTGGAATGGTGGTAATACCCAATAATTTTATTGGCTTGGTTTAAATACAAGGCAATAAAATGTTCTTGTACTTCAATGCCTTTTAGGATGCGCTCCCGAATAAAATTGGTAACATCACCTGTGCTGGAAACTTGTCCAAAAAAATAAGCCTCTTTGTTAAAAGTGACTTCTATTTCACGGACTTTAAATTCTGCATCCAGTTCATCAATTTGGCTTTCTAAATCCTGGTAGGTGGATTTATCAAAAACCATTTGTGGTTGTATATGGGCTTGATTGTATCTCATAATTATTTGCGTTTAAAAACGATAATGTCTGTGGGTACTTTTGAAAACTTAAATACAGGCGGTAGTCGATACGCATCGAGTATGTCTGCAATTTTT
>CAIUKX010000507.1 GCA_903899795.1 uncultured Flavobacteriales bacterium | reverse complement strand
TATTGGAAATTAGTGGTAAACTTGCGATGACTCAAATATGAATTACCTAATATGAATAAGAGAGGAAATAATAAATAAAAATGTTCCTCAACACTTAATGACCAAAGGTGAGATGTGAACCAATCTGAATTCCAATTAAGGTATTTTGTGAAGGTTAAGGATGTTAGCCATGAATTATTAGAAATTCGGATTAAATTGGATTGAGAAAGAAAAAAATAAACAAATAAAAGAAAATAATAGGCGGGAAAAATTCGTAAGATTCTTCGCAGATAAAAATTTTTCAGTGATACTTTTTTTGTCCAAATTTCTTCTTGAAGTAAGATAGATGTGATTAAAAAACCAGAAACAACAAAAAACACGTTGACACCAAAATTGCCATCATATAAAAAATCTGTAAATGTTCTGATCAAAATGAAATTAGAAAAATTGCTAAAAATGGAATGTTTAATATTCAAATGACTCATCAGTACCAAAATAATACTAATAGCTCTCAAACCACCAATGCTTGGATAATTAACTTTAGTCATTCAGAGTTGTATTTGGAATAATTCATTATGTTTACTGAAGTCAAATATAAAGATTATGCAAAGCAAAGCTTCATCGGTGAAAGAATATGTAGATGAATTACCTTCTGAACGAAAAGAGGTTATTGAAAAATTAAGGGCTGTAATTCTAAAAAATATTCCTGAAGGATTTTCGGAAGGTATGGGATACGGTATGATTGGATATTTTGTCCCTCATTCACTCTATCCGGCAGGTTATCATTGTGATCCAAAATTACCTTTACCCTTTATGAATGTAGCTTCTCAAAAGAATTTTGTTGCTTTTTATCACATGGGAATTTATGGCAGTTCAAAATTATTAGATTGGTTTGTTGGCGAATATTCAAAGCGCTGTAAAACCAAATTAGACATGGGTAAAAGTTGTGTTCGTTTCAAAAAAATGAATGATATTCCGTACGATTTAATAGGTGAATTGGTATCCAAAATAACAGTGAAAGAGTGGATAGATATGTATGAGTCGGCCTATAAAAAACAATCATGATTTTATAGAAATGGTATTTATCTTTTTGATTTAAGATGATCAGGATTCTTTGATTTTTTTTCTTTTTTTATCGTGTAATATAGCCCCCCATACCAAACTAAGTAAGGCTTACTTTCTTGACCAGTACTAACATTTTTTGGGATTGTGTAATAGGGTGAGAAATTAAAGGACCATTTATTGCGAGTATACAGTAAGTCAAAATTAAAAATATATGCTTTTAAATTGAACGGTGTATGGACATCATAATTGCTGTTTTTGACTTTATTGTGGTAAAAAACACTATTGTTCTGTGTTCCAAATAAAACGTCGATTTCTGCAGTGATGATCAGTTTGTCCTTCGATTTCAACACATCATAAAAGTAAAACTGTCTTTGATTGATCCAGGTAAATGTAAAATCTTTTGCTGTAGCTACGACTGGGGATAATTTCAACGTACCATTTACCGTGTGAGGCACCCAAAAAGTCTTTTTTCCATAGGTAAAATCAAAACTGATTGCGGAAAAGAAAGCATAAAAATCATAACCCGCATATAGATACAAATCATTATTGATAAGTGAATTAAATCGGGTTACTTTTTTGTTGAAGAAGTAGTGGGCATAGGAAAATGAAAGATCAAAGCGATCTGAAGGGTAGAAATAGTATCCGGTCTTTACATCTAGCTCATCAAAAATCTTTGAAGTGGTATTGGTATGCACAAGTGAGGTTTGGATAAAGTAATTTCTATAGGATGTGAATTTATAAGTAGGACTAAGCAGTGGAATCGGTACCGTATCTGTTCTACCTAGAAATGTATTAGAGCTGGAATAATTGAAAGCAATTCGATGCCGATTAAATTTCGGTACTTTTTCAATACTATCTGAAGGTATTGAATCACTTATATGTTGACCTGAAGAAGACAGAGGGTTACAAACAAGAAAAATCACCCCTAAAAGAATGATTTTAATACATTTGATAAACTGATCTTTCAAATGATTCATTATTTACATAATTCTTCGATGTATGCTTTGTACTCAGTATCACCTAAATCCATTGCATTGTTGAAATCAGCACAAGCATCTTCTGTAAAGCCGAGAGTGTATTCTGCTATCGCTCGATTGTAGTAATAATCACTATTATTAGCATTAATGTCAATCGCTTTATCGTAAGCTGTAATTGCATCTTCATACTTTTTTAATTGAAAATAGGTGTTACCTAAATCAAAATAGGCTATGTCAAAACCTGGTTTTAGTCTTGTGGCTCTTATGAAATCGTTCATAGCTTCTTGAAATTTTCCAAGTTTAAAGTATGTATTTCCTCTATCGTACAATGCATCAGCATTTGATAGATTTTTGCTGATTAAAGCGTTGAAGTCAGCTAGAGCTAAATCCCATTCTTCCAGTTGAAAATGAGCATTTGCGCGGTTGTACAACGCATTATTGTTTCTAGGATTAAATCCTATCGTTTTTGAATAGTAATTGATAGATTCCTTGTAGTTTGCTAAGTCGAAATAAGTGTTACCAATATAGAATGAAAGAATTTCAGTCATTCCTTTTTCGGAAGCTGAACGTTGAAAGTAAAATAAAGCTGAATCTAATTTCCCTTCTTTGGTCAAATCTAATCCTCTTTGAATATCTTTTGACACCTCTTTTTGTGCAGAGGAATCAAAAACTATTAGAAAGAAAATTCCATAAAGCAAAAGTGAAAATATGTTTATGTGTTTACCCATTATATCTTTTCAAAAATGAATTATTTAATTTTGTGTTTGTCCATACGATCGTTTCGCTGATCATTTAACCGATCTCTGTTCATTTCCTTGCGTTCGTGCTCCTTAGGATGATTTTCCTTTCTGTGATTTTCTTTTCTATGATGTTCTTTTTGTTTATCGAAATGAGGTCTATGGTGTCGCTCTTTATTACCATTTGCAGGATGGTTTTCACGCTTTTCACGGTTCATATTTCTGCGTTCAACAACATTGTCATTACTCACCCTGCTAACCTCTGTTGAACGGTTATTTCCTTTCAACTGAAGTTCCAATTTCTGTTGGGGAGTCTCCTGACCGAAACTTAAAAATGAACTCAAAAATATTCCGATTATTAAAATTGCTTTCATGATGCTGCTTTTAAATAAATTAAGTCATTATTTTGAACGTTTGTTCTCTTTCTTTGACTTGGTTTTTCTCAAAAGGTTTAATGAATTGATAAACTTTTTAAAAAGAATTTATTTGAAACGTATTTTATTGATTTTCGCCGTTATTTTTTTTCAATTGATCAAGTCCCATCATTTTTTCCATTGTATTCTGCATTCCTTCAGCTGATCCATCTAAGAAAATAACATTTCCTTTGCCTTTTTCAGCAAATTCCTTGATCGCTTCTGTCCACATGGAAAATAGAATCAGGGAAGTATCTAAATCAGCTTCACGCATTTTGATGGCAGCTTCACTCATTCCTTTTGCGACTTCTTCTCTGAAAAGCGCAATACCTTGACCTTTAAGTTGGAGTGCCTCTCTTTCAGCTTTTGCAGCAATTTTTATACCATTGCCCTCAGCTTCTGCAGCTTTAGTTTTGGTAATTAACAAAGCCTGACCTTCATTTTCAGCTGCAGCTTTCAAGTTATTGGAAGCAACAACTTTTGCCATTGACGTTGTAATTTCTTCATCGAAGGTAATGTCATTCAACTGTAAATCGATCAAATGAAATCCCCAACTCTCAAGCGTATTGTCTATGCTGTCTTTTACTTCATCCACAATTTCACGACGCAAAAGAAGAATCTCAGCTTGTTTTTTCGTAGCTACAAAACCTCTGACAGACCCTTCAATGGTTCTGATCAATGCTTGAGTGAAATTTTGCTCATTAACGAATTTAAAAGCTACATTTTTGATTGTTTCTTCATCGGCATTTAGTACCGAATAAACTAACATCGCTTTAAAATAAACATTAGCCTGATCTTGTGTAATTGCTTGGAATTCCATTTCAATAGCTCTATTTTGAATCGAAATTCGTTTTTGAACTTTTTCAATAAATGGGATTCGGAGGTTCAACCCCGGTAGAAGAATTCTTCGGAATTTTCCAAAGACTGTCATGACTGCTGTAGTACCTTGCTGTACAATTACAAACGATGATGCAAAGGTGATCACTATAAGAATCGGAATTATAATCACTATCATACTTTCGTGTCTCTTTATTAGATTAGTAAAGGTATAAAATTATTAAACATATATTTCAATATTATTTTTGTTGATGTATTTCCACATTTTATAAATTGAGTCGTCGCAAGTTTACCACAACGTAAATAGATTACTTTTCGCTGTGAGATATTTGTAGAAAAAAGTTATGACAATAATTGAATTTTTAC
>CAIUKX010000506.1 GCA_903899795.1 uncultured Flavobacteriales bacterium | reverse complement strand
GACCGCAATAGGCAGTGATTACTCCCGTCAAAATTGCGGTTACTAGTATTAGCAAAAGTCGAATTTGTTTAATGTTTAATCCAAGCATTACAGATTGATTTTCGCCAATAACGAGTATATTGAGTGGTTTTATGACCAAAAGAGTAGCGATTAAACCTATTCCAAAAAACAAAAGAATGATTGGAAGTTGATTCAGTTGCACTTGTTGTAATGATCCCATGGACCACATGGTAAAGACTTTCAATTCTTGTGCCTCACTCATTGATTGCAGAATAGAAACAAAGGCACTGGAGAAACTGCCGATCATCATTCCTATCAGTAAAAGAGAGACATGTGATTTGACAATAAATGAAAAGAACAAAATGATCAAACCAAAGATAAATGCTCCGATCAATGCGCTGGTAATCGTTCCGAGATCAGATGTGAAAAACGGAATTCCGGTCATAATAGTAAATGCTACAAATAAACTGGAACCAGAATTTATCCCCAGAACATAAGGTCCGGCCAATGGGTTATTGAAAAGTGTCTGCATCAATAGTCCTGCAACAGAGAGTCCGGAACCGGCGATGATAGCAATAATAACTCTTGGAATTCTGAATTCACGAATGATAATTTGATTGGCATCCGATGAATCATACTGAAAAAGTGTCTGGATCAGATCTGAAAAATGGATGGTTAATTCTCCCGAAAAAAGATGAATAAGAGCCAATGCAGGCAATAAAATTGCCAAAACGATGATGAGCCATTTATTCTTTACAGACAGATTCATTCTTTTAATTTCTTGTAAAAATGCAGACTTCTTTTGTCTTCCAGTTCCGGGTGTAAAATGATGATCAGATCCTGAAGAACATGATGAGGTTCAATACCACTTAATTCCCAAAAGCGGTTTCCAGTTTGGGTGTAGGTATATACGTGACTTTTTTTGACAGCTTCAAAATGGGCATATCTTGGTTCAAAGTCCAAGAGTTCTTTTTTTGTTTCTACACCTGGGTTCAGCCAGTAGTCGGTCTTTTGATTGTCGCGAAAAATTTGCTCGAAACTTTTATCTAAACTTCCAGTGCCTTTTGAATCAGCGTATACATATTTACTGTTTGCATCACGAAAAAGAACAGCATTGTAGCTTTCACCAGCAGGAAGATGCCAAACTTCTCCAACCATATTTCCACTGAAGACCGTAGGCTTCAAATTTGAACGTTTAGCCAGTTCTACCGTTGCTTTATATTCTTTAACCACTTGATCAAAATAGGATTTAGCTTCTTTTTCTTTTCCGGTCAGATAACCGTATAATTTGATCCATTCTGCTCTGCCTAAGGGATGATTTTCTCTCCAATCGTAATTTGCAACACAAGTGATTCCTAATTGTTCTAATTGCTTTTCGTGTGAAAATTCTTTTCCAAATCCGCTGTACATCAGTAGTTTTGCTTTTGATGAAATAATTGTTTCCATAGAATTGGAACCTTCATCTCCTAATTCGATCACCTTTCCCTGCTTGAATCTTTTCAATACATCCGGGTTGTTGACATATATATGGTTTGAAACACCTTTAATGAAATTTGTAGCGTCAATTTTACTCAGCATTCCAATATGTGTAGATGAGAGGGTGATTATGGATGTTATTGGAATTTCGAGAGTAACATAACCATCTTTCTTTTGATTTGATTTTTTAGCGATTAAAAATCTTTTTTCGATAGAGTGGGTTTCAGGATCGAGAATATGAATAAGTGTATAATCCTTGTGTTCAACGATCTCAAGATTTTCGGCATATTCGATTTCATTAGCAGTTTGAATAGATTCGTGCGAAGAATGATCCGTTGAACACGAAACGACAATTTTCAGAAGAAAAATGAAAAGATAATTTTGAATAAAAAATTTCATAGTGTAAAGTTAGAAATCTCTTTTGAATTCGAACGATATAGACCAGCCTACCATAAAAAAAGCATCCATAAAATGAATGCTTTTCGATCTATTAAAGAAATTCTTTTTAGTGATGATGATGTCCATTTGGACCGTGTGCGTGACCATGTTCTAATTCTTCTTCAGTTGCTGGTCTAACTTCTAAAATTACACCTTCAAAAAATAAATCTGTTCCAGCCAATGGGTGATTAAAATCCATTTTTACAATTTCATCTGTGATTTCCAAAACGGTTCCTCTCAAGTGGTTTCCTTCATTATCAGACATTGGAACGATAGCTCCGGTGAAAATTTCAGATACATTCAAATTTCCATTTTCATCGTGAAATACATTGATTGGAATCATGGCAATTTGATTGTCATTTTTTTCACCGTAGGCATTTTCAGAAGCAATTGCGAAACTGAATGAATCACCAACTTTTTTACCGTGAATGTTTTCCTCAAATTCGGGAATGATTGATCCAACACCGTATAAAAATAACATTGGGTTTTCAGCAGTGGTTTCCTCGATTTTTTCTCCTGTTTTATGATTTGTCAACTTGTAGTTCAAGGAAACAACCATGTTTGCATCAATTGTCATACTTTTCGTTTTAAAATAAAGCCATAAATGTAAGGAGAATCTTTCGGAAAAGACTTATTATCGAGTGAAAAGTCTTCATTTTTAAAGCTAAAAAGGCTGTACCGAATTATCCGATACAGCCTTGTGGAAGAAAATTATTTATGCTTTAGAAATTTCTTTGAACTTTGAAGGTTTTTCTAGGTTGGTTTTTCAAAAGACCTTTTTTACCATTTCTATACGATGATGCATACAAACCATCTTGTGTATCTCTCCATTCATAAAAGTTAGCCAAAGCAGCAGCCATTTGAAGACTGAAATCGGTTGAAATTGCTTCTTTGTCAAATGGAGTACCACATTGATAGTTCTGGAACCATCTCATCCATTCTTTGGAACCAGGAGTTACCGTTGGGTGTGGAGGTGGGAAGAACAGTGGACTTATCGGAGATAATTGTGGATATTCAGCTGTAGCATGACAGCTATAACAAGAACTCATTGGATTGTCTACGGGACCGTTCAAACGACTGTTCCATCCAAGATGAGTAGCTGGTAGTTCATTTGAATCCGGGTTGATGATGGTTTGTTTCAATAACGGATTAATGATTGTTTTTGTCGGTGTTGGATTCGAAGCATTGGTGTTATTATCCGGATCTTCGCCCCACATCAAACCAACTGGGACAAGGTTTTCCCATTTATTTTCCCGGTTCATTGCACCGTTGTATTGGAATGTTCCTAAAACCCAGCCTTGTGGAGCACGTTTATCTTTCACCATCATGTCCATTTGGATCAATGTCATTTTCATTTTTTGACGGTTTGTTGACGCAAAAGTAGTTGATCCGTAAGCTTCCCATTGGATCGGATTGATTAAGCTTGGTACTTGTTGTGTCACAATGTTTTCAGGAATGGAAACAAATAACAGTTTGAAAACAACAGTCCCTTCTTCAAAAACAGATGCATCCGGATTTGGATTTTGGTGGTCTTTCCACACTTGTCCAAGTGTATAACCGCCTAAGTCATTGTAAAAACCTACTGCCCAAGCTACAGCATTTCCGTAGTCTTGTGTGGAAGCCAACTGGTAAGGTTTCACCGGCGCTTCTTTCGTCAAACCATGAAAGCCTTCACGACCACTTGGTCCGTAGTGTTGCCAAGGCATATGATACCAGTTTCTTACATTGTTTTCTTCTACGCGGAAATCGTGATCGGTATTTCCTTCAAAGCAATATTTTTGAACTTCAAGCATGTATTTTTTCCAATCTTTCTTGAAATCAACTTTAAAGAATTCAGGCTGAACTTTTTCAATTGGTTTTTCCTTCGGAAAGTCTTGGCTTAATTTAAAAACACGTCCACTCACAGAATCAGGAGGGAGCATGTTTCCAAAATCAGGAAAAGGAACTTTACTTAAACTATCACTGTTTTGTGCCAAAACAGGATTGTGATCAGTATCGGTTGAACTGGTACATTGTACGAACAATAAACAGGATAAACTGAAAAAAGAGAGTAGGAATTTGTTTTTCATTTGAATGTTTTAGATTAACGAAATAATTAATTATCACTACGAAAATAGTATTTATTACTTTTTTAAGACTATTTTTTTTCATTTTTTTGAATTAATTTTACTTAAATCAAATGTTAAATTGCTTCTAAATGAATAATTTGATAATTTTTATCATTGTTATTTTGATCTCAGGAAACTTATGTTCCCAGTCGAATTTATCCATTCAATATGAGTCTGAAATTCATTCAACTTGTAATCAATTAACGGTGACAATGATGCATGATGTTCTAGATCGTCCTTATCTGTATGTTGCCAATAAAGAAGCTGGATTGAAAGTATATTCGATTTCCAATTTGAATAATCCTTCGTTGGTTGCAACAGTGCCGACTTCAAATTTTCTAGGTATGGAAGTTATTAATTTGACGCAGAGTGGAAATTATTTGTATTTAGCAGTTGGGAATATTTGGGCTGCGGATTCTACAGGAATGGTAATCGTTGATGTTCAAAATCCAACATCTCCAGTTGTTACGGATTATTATTTTTTACAGGGTTCTACCCATGGTGCAGGAATTGTTCAGGTCGATGGGAATTATGCTTATTTGGGAGCCATGCAGGATGGTTTGATTACTTTAAATGTCACGGATAAAAGTAATATTCAATTTGTTTCTCAATTTGTACCGGATGTCAATTTCCCTATTAATAATCCTTCTAATTTGAATATTTATAATTTGAGAGGTATGGCTGTTCGTAACGATACGATTTATGCCTGTTACGATGGTGGTGGATTAAGAATTATTGACGTTACAAATAAAATTCAACCTGTAGAAGTGGGACAATACTGTAATCCAACAATGTATACGCCTTTGGATCATGCAAAGGCGTATAATAATATTGCGCACCTATCCCTATTGTGGATTATTTATATGTTATTCTTATATTGGTAGTTCAAAAAATGAATTATGAAGGATGAAGATTTAAAAAAGAAAGATTGGCAGTTATTAACCGCTAGATCAGAAATGACTACTATTGCTTATT
>CAIUKX010000505.1 GCA_903899795.1 uncultured Flavobacteriales bacterium | reverse complement strand
TCATTTGACATTCACCATCAGCATGGGGATCTTCATCTTCGGGATTTATTTTATCACCCTTAAAACCTCTAAAAGTGGGAAAAAGAATTTAACCAAGATTTTGCTAGTTGTCGGATATTCTGCTGCAGTTTGTCAGAATTTTGCCGAACTTTTCTTATCATCCCTTCATCCTTATTTTATTGTCATCATTTCCATCACCTGCTCGCTGGTTCCTTTTATTTTCGAAAAATTAAAATCGAGCATTATCTTTTCGATCGGTATACTTTTGATAAGTTGCATGTGCTTCATCATTCTGGATGATGTGCTTTTCAACAAATACCTCTTTATCATCATTATGGTATTGACAGTTTCTCTCTCCATTTTTACAACCTACCTGCGTCATGATTCTATTTCAAAATTGTTGTTTATTTCCGGGGTGATTAATAAAGGAGATGTATTAAAAATTGCAATCAACGGAGCAGATCAAATCACTTATGTGAGTGAAAATATTTCCAAATTCATTCCTACTACACACGATGAATTAATTAACCAGTACATTACTATTTTAACACGATTTTTGCCAAAAGAGAATGAAGAGGGCACAAATTACATTGTCGATTTTGAGGATGGTAAAAAGTATTTAATTCCTATGATTTCTTCTTCGGGTGAAATGATTTGGATAGAATGGTCCTGTAAAGTGTTTTCAAAAGATGTAAAAGTAATTCTGGGACAAGATATTACTCAAAAAATGGAGTTGGAAACTACTTTTGAGTTACTGGTACAAAATGCCGAAGATTTTATTTATCAATGTGATGCTAAGGGTAATTTTGTGTTTTTGAATGACCAGGCACTGACAAGAACAGGATATACAATGAAAGAACTCATCGGTAAAAAATCTACCTCAATCGTTTCTTTAAAATTCAGGGATGAAGTTGACCTATTTTACCACACACATTTCAACGAAAGAAATGAGTCGACCTATCATGAATTTCCTATCATTACGAAAAGTGGTGAAAACATTTGGTTAGGCCAGCACGTTACGACTTTGTACGAAGTTGGAAATAAAAAAAGAATTAAAGGATTTCTTGCATTGGCGAGGGATATTACAGAAACCCGAAGACAACAGAAAATCATTGAAGATCAGCAGCGAGATATCACATCGAGTATTCACTATGCAAAAAGAATACAACTGAATTTGTTGCCAAATCTCGATCGTTTCAATGAATTCTTCGATGACTCATTTGTGATTTTCAAACCGAAAGATATTGTTAGTGGCGATTTCTATTGGATGGAACATATTAACAATATGACTGTGTTCGCACTTGCCGATTGTACTGGTCATGGAGTTCCAGGTTCGTTTATGACACTTTTGGGGATCAACCTATTGAACAGTATTGTTCTGGAAGGCCAAGTCTATAGTCCGGCTTCTATTTTGGACAAACTAGACAAAAAATTAGTGCATGTATTACCCCGTGGAATTGGTGAAAACAAAGTAAATGACGGTATGGAAATAACCGTTTGCGTGTTTGATCATGAAAGTAACGAACTTACGTATGCCTGTGCCGGATCACGTTTCTTGATTCACAAAAATCAAACCTTTGAAATTCTTAAAGGAGATACGAAACACATTGGCGATTATCGTGAAACCAATTTTTCAGGTTATACGGAAGAAAAAATAACGCTCGAACCTACGGATCTTATCTATTTGTTTACCGATGGATTTCAAGATCAATTTGGAGGCGACAAGAACAAGAAATTTAATTTTAAAAGGCTCTTAACCATACTTGAGGCAAATTTTGAACGTCCATTATCTGAACAAAAACTTACTTTAGAATCGGAATTTATCGCATGGATTGGCAATTACGAGCAAACAGATGATGTGAGTTTAATCGCTTTGCGCGGACTCTCTGATTTAAAGAACAAAGCATAAAATACAGTGCAAATCCGTTATCAATTACCCGCTTATTTTTTCGCTATTTTAGAGTTTATTATTGAAGTAATTTTTGGAAATCACCAGTAATCAAAGACATATTTAATTCTGCCGTTTTAAGTTCCAATTGAGCTGATAATAAACGGCTTTGTGCCTGAATAATTGAGAATTGGATGTCTCGCAACTCTAAACTGGTTAAACTTCCATTTTTAAACGATTGTTCAGCGATCGTAAATGTCTCTTGCGTATTCATAATATTTTGCTGCTCCAGATTCAAGTTTTGTTTTGCCCAGCTATATTCATTGAAAACTTTCCGTAATTCAGATTCAATAAACTGCTCTTGTTTCTGCTTCACTATTTGTGCATTTTCTATAGCTACAGTATTGTTTTTCATATTCGTGTAGGTTGACAAACGGTCCAATATGGTCCATTTGAAAGTTAATCCGACACCCGTACCATAGGAACGACTGGAATTTAGTACACCTATTTGATTTTGCTGTACACCATAAACGTATTGTCCATACAAACCCAACTGAGGATAATACAAAGACTGCACTTCTTTCCGCTGCATTTCTGTGATTGCAATTGCTGATTTCGCTAGTAATAATTGTGTATTTTGGTTTTTTGCCTGTTGAATAGCCGTTTCCCAAGTCACACCACTGTCAGACATAATAGTTCCGTTTAAAATTACTTCTGTTGAATCTGGCTGTCCCATTAATGTATTTAAATCAACTTTTAAATCGGATAACTGTTGATTATGTTGTAATAAAACAGCACTATCAGCTGTTAAATCCAAACGTGATTGAATAAGCTGTACCTGCGTTCCGGCACCATTTTTCATTTTTAACAAAGTCAGCTCATGCCTTGCAATTGAAAGATCAACCGCTTGTTCGTATACTTGTGTTAATGCTTGTTGCTGTAGAATCGTATAATACAAAATAGCTGCCTGGTAAATTTTCATTTCCATTTCGGCAGTTAATTGTTGCCCTGCCAAATCTTCCTGAAGTTGAAGTCTTTGATCCGTTGCAAACATTTTAAAACCGTCGAAAAAAGTCCAGTTCAATCTGACACTAGCATTTGTTGCTGTGTTTTTCGCACCACTTGCCTGATTGACTTGCCCACTAAAAAATTGCTGTCTTGTATTGTTCTTGCTTAAATTCTGATCCGCTGATGCCAAGACCGAGGGAAGATATCCTGCTGCACCTATATTGTTATTATTCTCAGCAACAATCACATTATTTCTGATCAATCGAATATCAAAATTCTGCTCCAAGACCTTAGAAATAATTGTCTCTAATGTCATTTTTTCCTGACTCCAAACGAATCCAGAGAACAGACAAACGATAAGTATTAAAAATTTCTTCATCTTATTTTTTCTTCTTAGAAGTTACATAAATGTACAATCCCGGGATAACGTACAATGTCAGCACCAATGAAAATGCCAAACCACCGACAATAGAAATACCCATAGGAATGCGACTTGTAGATGCATCTCCCATGGCCAAAGCAATTGGAAGTGCTCCCAAAATTGTTGCTAAAGTGGTCATTAAGATCGGACGAAAACGTTTCGCAGTTGCCTCAATGATTGCTTCTTTTATAGATAATCCCGATTCTTTCAACTGGTTTGCAAATTCGACAATTAAGATTCCATTTTTTGTTACCAAACCAATCAAAACAATAATTCCTATTTCTGAAAAAATATTTAAGGTTTGATCTGTTAACCAAAGTGATAACAAAGCACCAGCCAAAGCAAGAGGAACTGTAAACATGATAATCAGTGGATCTCTGAAACTTTCAAATTGTGCAGCCAATACTAAATAGATCAATATCAAAGCCAATAAAAAAGCAAAAAACAAACTATTTCCGCTTTCCATGAATTCTTTCGAAGTACCGGCTAAACTGGTTGAAAAATCACTTCCCAATGTATGTTTTGCAATTTTATCCATTTCAGAAATTCCATCTCCAATTGTTTTTCCTTCCACGGTTTCAGCAGAAATCGTAGCGGAAACATAGCGATTGTAACGAAATAAATTTGGCGGACTGGATTCATTTGTCAATTCAATTAAATTGTCAATCGGAATAAGTTGTCCTGATTTACTCCGTACCTGAATATCTTTCAAATCGGTAGGATCATCCCGTTTGTTTTTTTGTGCCTGACCGATTACCTCGTATTGTTTTCCATCTTTGATAAAATAGCCAAAACGCTGACCGGAAAAATACAGCTGCATTGTTTCAGCGATATTTTCTACTGTCAATCCCACACTAGCTGCTTTATCCCGATTGATCACAACCTGAATTTCCGGTTTATTGAATTTCAAATCAACATCTACAATTTTAAACGTCGGATTAGTTGACGCTTCCGCCATAAATTTAGGAATGGCCTCTTTTATTTTTTCAAAAGTAGGAGCCTGAATCACATATTGAACGGGTAATCCTGCTGAACGTCCACCTCCGATCGTTTGCTCCTGAATGATAAATGTTCGAGCAAAATTGTATTGTAACAATTGCGGCATCAATGCATCTGCGATTTCTTGTTGCGATCGTTTTCGTTTCGATGCAGGAACCAAAGTCAAACGGACAAATGATTTATTGACCGACACTGAAGATCCAAAACCCGGAGAAGTAACGGCAATCATTGATCGCTTTTCTTTCAGCGTATCTGTCAAGTCAATAATTTTTTGATTATAGGCATCCATCCGTTCAAATGAAGTTCCTTCCGGTGCAGTTGATGAAATCATAAACCTCCCTTTATCTTCCATCGGTGCCAATTCCGTTTGAAGTTGGCTTCCTGTCCAGACAATCAATACAATACTCACAACCATTAAAATAAAAGCTGTCCAGGGGCGATGCATAAATTTGGTCAATGAATTTTTATATCCATTGATCATTCCTTCGAAGAAACGTTCCGTCATCTGATAAAATCGTGAATGTTTTTCTTTTTTACGGAGCAATCTTGAACTCATCATTGGTGTCAAAGTCAATGAGATAAATGCTGATATGATAACTGATCCAGCTACAACAATTCCAAACTCACGAAAGAGTCTCCCCGTTAAACCCTGCAAGAAAATCACCGGTAAAAAAACTGCTGAAAGTGTAATTGTCGTAGAAATAATCGCGAAAATTATTTCTTTTGAACCATTGTGAGCTGCTGAAACCGGATCTTCTCCACCTTCAACCCGTGCGTAAATATTTTCCATCACCACAATCGCATCATCCACCACCAATCCTGTAGCCAAGACAATTCCAAGCAAGGTCAAGATATTGATTGAAAAATCTGAAATGTACATGATGAAAAATGTTCCTATCAACGAAATTGGAATAGCAATAATTGGAATAAGCGTAGTTCTCCAATCCCTTAAGAACATGAAAATAATGATCACTACCAAACCGAAAGCGATCAAAATAGTTTCCTCTACCTCTGAAATTGCTTTTCGAATATTTTCGGTTGAATCCAAGGCAATTCCCAGTGTAACATCATCTGGAAGTTCTTTTTCAATCTGACCTACTTTTTTATATATTTCATCAACGATTTCAATATAGTTTGCTCCCGGTTGAGGGTTTATTGCTATTCCTATCATCGGAATCCCATGATTTCCACGAAGTAATGTTCGCTCATTCAATGGAGCTAAATTTGCACTTCCAATATCTTTCAGACGAATGATTTCTTGTCCATTTTCGGAAATAATCAAATTATTAAAATCATCCTCAGTAGTTAATCTCCCGAAAGTTCTAATCGTCATTTCAACTGTGTTTCCTTCAATTCTTCCGGAAGGTAATTCTACATTTTCAGCTGTCAGAGCATTTCTAACATCCAAAGCAGTCAACTTATAGCCGGCCATTTTATCCGGATCAAGATTCAGCTTCATGGAAAATCTTTTTTCTCCCCAAATTCTGATTTCACTGACTCCTTTGATTGTTTGCAAACGTTCTTTAAAGACATTATTCCCCAAATCCGTTAATTCTAATAATGTCCGTTTATTCGACTGAACAGTCAAAGAAAAAATAGCTTCCGCATTTGCATCAGATTTTGCAACAATTGGCGGATCGGAATCTTGTGGAAGATTTCTTACAGCACCGGAAACTTTATCCCGAACATCATTGGCGGCAGCATCCAGATCTACACTTAAATCAAATTCAACTGTAATGGTACTTCTCCCGTCACTACTCACAGAACTTAATGTCCTAATTCCGGAAACACCGTTGATGGATTCTTCCAATGGTTCTGTAATTTGAGATTCTATTACATCCGGATTCGCACCCGGATAATTGGTAGTAACTGTTATAATCGGAGGATCCACAGAAGGAAATTCTCTAACTCCCAAGTATGAAAAACCGATCACTCCGAAAATGACTACCAAAATCGAAAGTACCGTTGCAAGTACTGGTCGATTGATACTGAGTGAAGCTAAATTCATCTTTTAACAAGTTTAGTATTTACAGGCATGCCTTCCCGAAAGGCAAGCAATCCCGAAACCAAGACATGCTCATTTGGTTTTATATCACCGATTACCTGAACTTTATCAGCCGTTCGAATTCCAATTTCAACAGGTATTTCAGCTACTTTCCCATCTCTGACTACCAAAATTTTCTGTCCTTTCAAAATAGGTATTACACTTTCAGCAGGTACCATGAATGCATTCACTTCATTTCCAAGATCATATTTCACTGAAACAAAAGCTCCTGACATTAATTTCCCATTATTATTTAGTGTTGCCCGAATGGTAATCATCCTTGTATCGACATCTATCAATGGTTCATATGCATATACCTTGGCAATATATTTTTTTGGATCACGCTCCAGATTAAACTCTACTGATTGTCCAGGTTTTACTGAGCTGGCATATCGTTCCGAAACCGAAAATTCCACTTTAATCGGATTTTCCTGTACTAACGTTGAAATCAAAGTCGAAGAGCTAATCACCGCACCTTCACTGATTCTTCTTAAACCTATCCGCCCTGTAAACGGTGCACGAAGACTTGCTTTTGAAATTTGGACATTAATTAATTCAATTTGAGCTTTTACACCTGCCAATGTCGACACTGATTTTTCATATTCTTCCTCACTGATTCCTTTTGCAGATAATAAGGATTGTTTACGTGCCTGATCTTTTTCCGCTAAATCAAGTTGCACTAAATACTGTTGTTTCTGGGCACTTAATATATCTGTATCAACTTGTAAAAGCAATGCTCCTTTTTGAACTATTTCACCTTCTTTGAAATGAACAGACCGAACTCTCCCGCTTACTTCACTGAACAATTGTACTTCTTCATTTGGAATGATCGTCCCAGGAATTGAAATTTCACGTACCACTTCAGTTGGTTCTATGGCTACAACTTCTACCGTACTCGATGGAGGAGCAACCGCTGCTAATTTATTTTCTTCCTTACCACCACATGCAAGCAGTAGTAAAGGAATAGCGAAAAATAATCTATATTTAATCATTTGTACCATCTTTAACTCGGTTATAAAATAATTCAACTTGTTCAACCTGAACATCTTTTGCTGCATTTATTAATACCTGCACCTGTTCTTTAAATACTTCACGCTGATTGGCTGGTAGTAGATTTAGGAAGAAATCATCCGTTTCATTCAAACCTTTCCTGATTTCTTCAACCCAAGGTTTTCCTGTACTTGTTATATATAATAAATGTTGTCTTCTATCCTTTGGATTGACTTTACGCTCAACATAACCTTCTTGTGTCAAGATATCTAAAATTCGGACAAGACTAACTTTATCCATTAGCAATTGATCTGCCAATTGTTGCTGACTGATCTTACCGGAGTTTTTACCTATTAAATACAATGGAAAATAATAGCGATCGACCGGTGTATTTTCAAATCTCTTAGTTAAATATCCTATGTATTGTTTTGTCAGAAACCAAAACACACGTCCCAGAGTCCAGTCCGAAGTATTTACTTCTTCCATTATAGCTACAGTTTTCAATTAATAGTTTACAAAGCTAACTATTATTCTGTGCTAAAATCCTCTCTAATTAATTTCTAATATTTTAGTCGACCAATAATTTTGTAGCATTCAAAATTGATTGATAAATCTTTATTTAGAACTTTCTAAACGCAAAAAAGCCCGTTCTTTATTGGAACGGGCTTATTAAAAGTGGCATCGACTTACTCTCCCACCCTCAAAAGGGCAGTACCATCAGCGCTAGTAGGCTTAACTTCTCTGTTCGGAATGGGAAGAGGTGGACCTTACTGCTATAGACACCTAAAAATTGAGTAACTAGTGATTAGCCATTAGGCAATAGCACTGCTACAATATCTTAAGTTCTAGTTTTATTGTGAGGGGACTAGACTAATGCCTAGTGCCTAATCACTAAAAACTTTAAAATATATCGGACGATTGAAGTAGTAAACATTCTTTGGAGATAGTATAAGTCTACGGGTAATTAGTATTACTCGGCTATGACATTACTGCCTTTACACCTGTAACCTATCAACGTGGTCGTCTTCCACGGCCCTTAAAAGAAATCTCATCTTGAGGCGAGTTTCGTGCTTAGATGCTTTCAGCGCTTATCTCATCCATACATAGCTACCCTGCGATGCAGCTGGCGCCACAACAGGTACACCAGAGGTATGTCCACCCCGGTCCTCTCGTACTAGAGGCAGGTCCTCTCAAATTTCTAACGCCCACAACAGATAGGGACCGAACTG
>CAIUKX010000504.1 GCA_903899795.1 uncultured Flavobacteriales bacterium | reverse complement strand
CATTCAATCAATTTTTTGTGGAAATACCTAGATAGCTTGCTAGGTCATCACTATTTTTGATTTTGTCGTTCATTTTAGTCATGGCAAAAGTGTAGTTACCATCTTTGGTGATGTTCATTTCATTGAATTTTTCTTTTTCCAGAAGATACAAATCACCTGAATTTGTAAAGAGAACCAACACATTTTTTCCTTTTCCATTACAGACAAAATAGGAAGGGTTAAAACTAAATGCACCATTGTAATTCAGGTCAATCATAGATAATACAGAACCATCACCAATGACTTTTCCATTTTCATCTTTATAGGTAGCTTGTATTTGGAGTGGTGAACCCAGTCGGTAAATTTGATCACAGTTATAAACCCCAAAAGAAGAGCAATTCAATCCTTTGACGATATCCGGATAGGTATGTCCTGCATCTGCTCCTGCATAACCATCCAATAGTAATGTGTTATCTGTTTTGTTGTCTTGAAGATTAACGGCATTATCGGGGATAAAACCATCATCATTTTTTGGAAAATTCCTCTGAAAAACAAAATCAACAATTTTTTGCCAAAATGTTCTTTTGCCTTTGTGACGTTTTTTATGACCTTTTCCTTTTTGAATAATCTGATTTTTACCAAACGTTGGATTCAAGTATATCTTATCTATATCTTGAATTTTGCTCCACGATTGAGTCTTATCATTCAATTGATAGAAGTTTGTATTTTGATTTTTTCGGGCTAGGGCATAATCCATCACCATTTTTGAATTTGGTTTCATGGAAATGGATTGATTGTTTAATGTTCCTCTGATTTCGAACATACCGGAACTATTGAATAAAAAATCTTCATCGTTTTCTCTGTAGGTCATTGGAATTTTTGAATAAGCCATTTCAGCTGCATTTCTGTATTCTCTGTATTCGATATCAACCCAGTTATTTACATCATTGCCTTTTACATCTTGAAACGAATTTTTGGAAATGTACAATTGTGATCCTTTATCATCAACAAATAATACCGTGTCTCTCAGTGGATTGATATGAAAGGATCTGAATTTTTGTTCAAATTCTAAAAGATGGTTGATCGAAATTTTTTGAGTGTTTACGAGTTGAGATGTTTGATCTTCATAATATTCAACAAGAATTTCCACGCGTCTGTTTTTTTGTTTTCCCATTTCTGAAAAATTGTCCGCTACTGGTTGATTCTCACCTTCAAATTGGGTAGTTATTAACTGATCAGAATAGCCAAAGTCAAGTAGAAAATTTTTGACGTTAGTGACTCTTTTTTGAGATAATTTTAAGTTGTAGATATCGCTGCCAACGAAATCGGTGTGACCGATCAAAGTTATTTTTTTGATCTTTTTCCCGTTTACTTCTTTTTTGAAAGATTCAAGTGTCTTCTGAGAAGTTGAAGTTATATCCGATTGATCGGTTTGAAAATAAAGCGTTTTCTTTTCTGTTTTTTGACAGAAAATGATAGTGTGGAACAAGAGTGTTCCAGCGATTAGAAATACATTTTTCATGGTTTTGCTTTTTTAAGTGAATGAACAGTTGAAAATGATTGGTGTTAACGGATCAATCATTTTGCCTGTATGTCGACTTTAAAAAAAGGTAACCAAAATAGAAGAAAAAAAAACGGAAGCCCGGATAGAGCTTCCGTTTATGTATGCGAAAAATGTTATAGTTTATAGAACCAAGAGCACATGGGCATTGGGAAAGAAGTGGAATTAGAACCTCTCATGTTAATTACTCCAGCTAAGGAAACTTGAAATGCTTTATTTTCCGTTTTTTGGTATCGAACTCCTGGCATTAAAAAGAAGAAAGTGTTTGTAACGGGAGTAGTTGTTACACTTTGTACGTAGTTGCCATATTGATCGTAATAAAAACTAGATTTTGTTTCGTTACCTTTTGTAATGGAAATCATGGAATCAAAGATAAAACTTGTTTTCTTACCGATTCGTTTGATTGCTGCAAAGGAAAACATAGGTCCTCCATGGTATTTAGTAGCGTTGTCAAAATTTCCGATAAAACCATATCCTGCGGAGAAACTGATATTATCAATTCTACCACCGTATGTCATGGTTCCCCAGCCTAATCCTCCATATCCTTTTCCTTTCAAAATATATCCGGAGGTTCCAAGTATAGTCCCTAATGCAAAATTTAGTTTTTTGTCAGCAGTTGGAAAGGTGAACTTGGCATCCAGTGCCATTGGGCTACCAATCCAAGTTGACATAATACCCAAAGATAAACGATTTGTCACTGCAAAATGAATTTCAGGTCCATATAGGTTAATCATTGCATAATTAACATTTCTCTTTAGCGGAAGTGCATTGGTTGTGAATGCATAACGGGTTGTGAAAGGTCCTTCCAGCATGTAGTCGCCATTGGATATTTCTTTCATCTCTTCCATATCTTTAATTTCACGGATTTGAGATTTGGCGATGTACAATTTACCTACTTTATCGCTAATGATAAGGATTTCTCTCCCATCATCGGAAATGATCTTACCAACAATTTCATCACCTGATGACAAGACAATAATTTTTTTAGGGATCGAACTGGTGGTATCTGTTTGAGCTTGGATCGATGAGAAAACACCGAGGATAAGAAATGTGATTAGAACGAATGATTTTAAGAACATAATGTAAAGTTTAAGTCTTTAATTAGATGAATTAATTTCCGATAAAAATAAGTATAGTTCGGCTAAATATTTCCTAGGAAAAACAAATTGTACTCATAAAACAAAATGATAAAAATCAATTTATCAGTCCTCTATGCGTTTAACAATTTAGCAATGTCAAATTTTTTCATCTGCATGAAGGCATACATTACTTTTGGGGCTTTTTCGGGATCACTCATCAATTGTCCTAAAATGGAAGGCACGATTTGCCAGGAAACACCATATTTATCCTTGATCCAACCACATTTTCCTTCAACACCTTCTTTCGAAAATTCATCCCAATAATGGTCAATTTCTTCCTGATTCTCGCAATTTACAACAAAAGAAACAGATTCATTAAACTTAAATTCCGGTCCACCGTTGAGACACATAAATCTGGATCCATTTAAGTCTAGAATGCTGACGATTGGATTTGTGGAAAGTATTTTAGAATTGGGAAAAACAGAACAGTAATATTCTGCAGCTTCGTTAGCTTGACCGTCGAACCACAAACAAGGAAAAATAGGAGTTGTCATATTGTTTTTTTGAATAAAATTAATCAAATAGTCGATCAATATGTTATTTAACTTTTACAATTTCACATCTTCTGCCAAAGTAAACCATCTTAAAGGATGTTCAACCTGCTTGTAAAAATACGTTTGAAAAGGTTCTGAATTCCACTTCGATTTAGCTTCCATTACGAGACGATCGGCACTTCCAAAATAGCTGTTTTGCAGTTCTTCACGATTCAGAGGTTCTCTTTTTATTTTGTGCTCATTGGAAAGTGCATCGAAGTCGAATAGACTTTTTATTGTAATTTCTTTACTGTTCTTGCTTTTCCAGATGGATGTTTGGTCGTCAAAATGGTAGTCCTTCAATAAAAAATGACCGTTTTCAGCAATCCAATTCACAGCTTTAACAATGAATTTTATTTCATAATCAGGGACAAAGTAATTAAGATTCAGTCGTGACCAACCCGGTTTAAGTCCGTTGTTACCTATAGTCAATTCAGTTACATATTGATCCGAAGTTTCATTACTTATTTCTAATAAATCGTGACCGTAAGGTCCTGCACAACTGCAACCTCCTCGCGATTGAATACCAAAAAGATCATTCAATAAGGCAGTAACAAAATTATGATGTAAATATCGTCCGTTGCTTCTGATGTTAAAGGCTAAAAATGCCAGACGCTTACATTCGGTATTTCCCAATATGAGGATATTCGGATTAGATAATAACTGACTGAATGCATAATCAATTGCAGTTTTTTCTTTTTTATCAATTACGTTTTCTCCGATATCGTTTTTCAATTTGAAAACTAATCCGGCACGAATCGATTCAATTATTCCCGGGGTTCCACCTTCTTCCCGTGTTTCAATGTCCTCGTAGTATTTTTGCTTGTTTCTCGTGACAAAATGTACTGTTCCACCGCTTGGTACAACAGGAACTTCATTAGAAAACAACTCTTTTTTGGCAATTAAGATTCCTGGAGTTCCAGGGCCACCGATAAATTTATGTGTTGAGATAAAAATGGCATCTTTATGAAGGTTGTTCCCCGGATTCATATCAATGTTCATATAAGGTGCCCCAGCAGCATAATCCCAAAATGAAAGCGCACCATATTCGTGTAATATAGCTGTAATTTCATCGATGGGAGATATAATTCCTGTAACGTTGGACGCAGCTGAAAAACTTCCAATGAGTGTTCCTTGTCCTTGGTGTTTGCTAAGTTGATTTCTTAGATCATCCAAATTAAGTAAACCGTCCTTTCCGATAGCTACAGGTACAACCTCGAAGTTTCCTTCTCTCCACGGAAGTACATTGGAATGATGTTCAAATGGTCCATGAAAAATGATAAATTTCTCTCCGTTTTTTTGACTTTTTTGAATCAATAAACGATTCATTTTATCAACAGCAGCAGTAGAACCAGATCCGCAAAAAAGCACAACATCATTTTCATTAGCGTTGACACATTTTTTGATAATTGCTCTCGCTTCTTCACGTAAATAAGATGTGTGGTATCCTGTAAATGAAGATTCTGTGTGAGTGTTTGCGTAATACGGCAAAACGATTTCTTGAATATAATCTTCAATAAACTTTAAAGGTTGACCGGAAGCAATGTAGTCTGCATAAGTAAGCAGTCTTTCTCCATAAGGACCGGGAATCATTGCTTGATTTGTGTATTGTGAAGAAAAGACTTTATTCAAAAGTTCTTCATTTGCTGATTGTTCGATCATCTCGTTATTTATAGTGCTAAAAAAGTTTTTTGTCAACGTTGTCATTTTGGATAATGAGTAATAAATTAATTTAACTTAATCACTGTTGCTGCATTTTATTCATTTCCGGTATAGAATAGAAATTAAAATAATTCGATCATCATTTTGTTCCAAATAATATACTGTACAAAAGAAACAAAAAAATACCAGCTTTTGAAAAAAAATGTCGATTATCGGCTTCAATATTGAAGATGTATCTAGGAATCCTAAACTAAATATTATTGATACTATT
>CAIUKX010000503.1 GCA_903899795.1 uncultured Flavobacteriales bacterium | reverse complement strand
TCCTGTTCTGCAACGATGGCTACTTCCGTTACGGGGGCCACTTCCTGTTCTGCAACGATGGCTACTTCCGTTACGGGGGCCACATGCTGTTCTGCAACGATGGCTATTTCCTTTACGGGGGCCACTTCCTGTTCTGCAACGATGGCTATTTCAGGTGCGGGGGCCACTTCCTGTTCTGCAACGATGGCTACTTCAGGTGCGGGGGCCACTTCCTGTTCTGCAACGATGGCTACTTCAGGTGCGGGGGCCACTTCCTGTTCTGAAACGATGGCTACTTCCGGTAACGAAGCTGCTTCGTCTTCTTTCACGATGGCTACTCCCGGTAAGGGGGCTATGTTCTGTTCTGCCAGGATTGCTGCTACTTCCTGTTCTGCCACGACGGAGACTAAAATTGCAGATTCATTAATTGCGGTTACATCGGCTTCTTTCAGGGTCTGCAAAGTAGATTCAGTAGATTCAGCGGGTTGTTCTTCAAGACTCAAAATTTCAGTTTCATTAGACATTTCTCTTTTACTTTTTATTTTTTTATGTAGTAGTAAAGTCAGTCTAGTATTAATAAAATGATTGAAGCCTGTGTTATTTCCCTTAATGATAAGAATGGGGAAAAACGTTTGAATA
Source organism: uncultured Flavobacteriales bacterium (assembly GCA_903899795.1). Lineage (GTDB taxonomy): Bacteria > Bacteroidota > Bacteroidia > Flavobacteriales_D > Crocinitomicaceae > CAIUKX01. Next base: position 2,367 of record CAIUKX010000503.1, on the reverse strand, counting down.
ACTTTAAAAGAAATGTGCAGGCTTCTTTAAATTTTGAAATCAAACTTTTTAAAGCATCAAAACATGAACGTGGAGGAACATACGGAAATTGGGATAGCCACATGCAAGTGCTAAAAAAATCATTCTTAATGGGACTTGATTATGTTCTTATTTTTGAAGATGATGCAATCACAACGGAGAACTTTTCTTTAGATAATTTTAAAAATGTAATAAAAAACATTGAGACTTTACCGAAGGATTGGGATTTATTAGGTTTAGGTGGAATCTCGGCGTGTTGGAGTTCTGCGCCACAAAAAATTTCAAATTTGTTTTATCAAGGCGCTTTTTTTGAAACGCATAGCTATGTGGCATCGAAAAAGTTTATGAAGTCTATCTTTGATATGCAATACGAAGGTCAGGTTGATTATGCATTCGCAAGGCGTACATTTTCAACTTCTTACATGACTGAAAAAGAGCTTTTTACGCAAGATGACTCTATGGGAAGTCACAATAAATTACAGCAAATGATAATACCTTTTCGGGCATCGTTCAAATTAATGAACAGACAATTAATGAAATTACAATTAAAGATTAGAAACATTGCTTTTTGTGTCGTTTTTATTTGTGCACTCTATCATTGCTCAAGGGGCATTATTATTTTTGGATTCATGGTAATAACACTACTAGATTGTGTATTAGATCCCTCATTTGCTTTCAGATCAAATACAATCTGTTTAAATTAATCTCGATTGAACAATCGAACAATATTTTGTGTGCATTGAGTCCTTGTGCTTTACATCATTCTCCCAGCACGATTTACTGCAGAACAAATGCAAGCATTTAGGGCAAGATTTCATTACAAGGAAATTTTTAATTTCAAGACAATTTGAATTTGAACATTGATAATATTCTTTAACTCCATCACTATTGGTAAATTTTAATGGCTTGGAAAATATGTTCATTTTTTGTTTGTCGGGTCGGGTTAAGTAAGTAAGTGTAATGATTAAAAACGAAAATGAAATCTTTTACAAGCGTAAAAGAATCAACGTGCACAGAAGATTTTAAAAACGTTCGCCATCTTGTTTTTGCGGGGGGCGGAATTCGAGGGCTCGCTTTTGTTGGAGCTCTAAAATCAATCTACGATACCACAGGTATCGATTTTTCCTTGATAGCTCATAGGCCCCTCACATGCACCGGTGTCAGCGTAGGAGCTTTGCTCTCTCTCCTTATTGTCATTGGCTTTTCCGTACACGAGCTTATAGATTTTTCCAATTCATTGATAAATGAATCATTCGTTACTATCGACCCGATGTTTTTGTTGAAAGGAGGATTATCTGTCGACAATGGAGATAAATTAAAATTATTTTTAGAAAAATTGATGGAAAAAAAGGGTTTTTCCCCTCTGACTACATTATCGCAACTCTACATTGCAACTCGTGTGAGCTTGGAAACACTTGTCACAAATCTTACAACCGCGTCAGTTTTATTCCTTAATCATGAAACGAATCCTGATTTAAAAGTAATTACTGCGGTAATGTCATCAATGTCTCTTCCTCTTATTTTTCCACCGGTGAAGGGGTCGAATGGACATCTTTGGGCCGATGGTGGAATTATGGATAATTTTCCCATTAGAAAATACCCAGCGTCAAGCACTCTAGGTTTTTCATTCATGTGGAAAATAGACGGAAAACCAGATTCACTGTTTTCGTTTATTTTGCGTATAATACAGATGCAGCAAATAGCACAAGAAATTTGCTCTTGGAATTTGTTGCCGTTAGATTTAAAGCGTAGGACTATAGTAATCGATTGCGGAAGTATTAGCATGCTAGGTCCCAATTGGGACTTTGCATTAACTTCCGAGATTCGGGAAGCTTTGTTAGCGATTGGGAAAAAATCTGCAGATGATAAAATGCGAGAGTGGAACGATGTATACAAGGAAATTGACATTGATCCGGGATCGCGTCTGCCTTCTATCTCTGCCCGAATTTTGCCTTCGTATCTGCCGTTTCAAGTAGGATTGTAATTTGTGAAATCTCTTATTTGTCGCTTTCTCTAAACCCCTCACTCAAAAAGAAAAAATAAATATGATATGTCAAATGATGTAACCTCGTCGATTATAAAACTTCAGCAAAATGTTTTTCAACAAGTATCAAATGTCAGCAATTTTCCTAATGCACCAGCAGGTTTTGTACGCTTGGGATTTGACGCGGTCGGGTTTGCGTTTAAAGATGAGTCTGGTTTAACTACAAGGCTCGGAATGCAGGGGCCACAAGGTACTCAGGGCAACCAAGGTACAGGCGCGCAGGGAGCGACAGGAAGCCAGGGACCTCAGGGACCTCCAGGAAGCGGAAGCGGGAGTGGCGGAGGCGGCGACCAGGGACCTCAAGG
>CAIUKX010000502.1 GCA_903899795.1 uncultured Flavobacteriales bacterium | reverse complement strand
TTTATACCATTTGTAAAAAGTGCTTTTATTTAAACCGATTTCACGAAGTGTTTGATTGATACTCAAGTCGGATTGGGTAACCATTTTTATGAGCTCTTGCTTTTCAGATACTGTAAAACGCATATACTTTTTGAATTTATCGTTTACCCCAAAATTATATAGATCATCCTTAAGTTCGATTTTTTCAACACCCTCAAATAATAATTTTTTAATTACTCCTTGAAATGCCAATTCTAATTCTCTGCTATTAATTTCCATATAAGGTTATAAATATTCTAGGTTATGTTTTTGGACACAGAAGCTTTTGAGTCTATTTACACATTGATTTTAATAATTTTGTTGCCGTATCATTCCCTAATTCTGAAGCTTTTTTTAGATCAATACACCTCTTTTCAAAATTGTCATAATAATACAATCCTCTGGATAAATAATATAAGGCATTAGTAGGATCAAGTTCTATTGCTTTATCATAATCTTTGAGTTTACCAGCACGATCCATTGATCCAAGTTTTGCACCCGCCCTAAAAAAATATGCGCTAGCACTTTTAGGTTCTAATTCAATCGCCTTTGTAAAAACTATTTTTGCTCCTTCATAATCTTGTTTAACCATTTTATTATTACCCATCGAAATATATTCATTATAACTTTGAGAATAAATCGTTAAGGAAAAACCAAAAAATAGAATAAATAATATTTGTTTCATAATTAATACTTTGTCAAAATCAAAAATTCAAAATCAATCCTCAAACATTCACATATTCCCAATCCTTGATTTCTTCGAAGCGTTTTCTTGCCTCTTGATTGGATGGATGGTGCAACAAAGATTCGGCGGTTACTTCCGGAATGAGATCATCGGCCAAACCATTTTTTACGAAAATGAAATTGTAACCCAAATCATTGGCTCCTACCAAACGGTAGCCTTTTTTGTTGGCTAATTTGGTCATAGCACTTGGTGAAGCGCCGTGATATACCGGGTGTTTTCCGGGATAGACGTAGTCTGCGTCGTAGGGAACAACAATGTCGTTCAAGCCGAATTCATTGTGGGTTTCGATGATGACCACCTGCGGTTTTACAATTTCGATGGCATCCCAAACCCAATAATCGTTTCCATCAATATCGATCGAAAGTAAGCCGATTTCGCCTGAATAACCGGCTTCAAAAATGACGCGATTGATGTTTTCTCTGTTGATATAGGTGCACACAAACTTTGGCGGGTACATGTGCGGATGGGGATTGCGTGAAAAGAATCGTCGGCCTCTTTCAACAGCTTTGGGATTTCCATCCATGAAAAGTCCTGTCCAGCCGTGGTGAAAGTATAAATTGGCGGAATTGCTGTTGACGCCATCGTCTGAACCAAATTCGATGAAGGTTTTATTGGTCATTCCCAACACTGAAAAAATGAATAAAAGCTTTCCATCTTCTTCAAATTGAGAAAATACTCTGAACCCGGTTTCGGTGATGTTCGGGACCTCTTTCATTTTCGCGCAATCAGAGTAATAGTGATACAGTTGTCGCTGCGAAACCTGGATAGCGGGAGCAAAACGTTCTTTGATCCAAAAGTAGAGGAAGTATTTTTTTAGTATGTGTTTGATCCAGTTCATGCTCCTGTTTGTTTTGAATTCAAAAATAGGATTTCTGGAGGAGATAAACTAAAGTCTGAAAACGAATTGCATGACAAGCGCATTTAATATTACCATATAAGGCATATAAGAGGGATCTTTGATGTTGATGGGAAACCACATAAGGCGTATAAGAGAAAGCAAAGCATTCGAAAACTGAAGTGAGATCACAAAAGAGTATTTAACGTTTTTTAATGTGCATGCTATTTATGACCACGAACGTCAAGCTTCATTATGATTCAGTACCTATACTTTACCGGACAGCGGTATTATCAAATTGTATAGTCGTATTTTTACCACAAAGGTCGCAAAGATAATATGTGAAGTACTGTTTAGGTTAGAGTGTTCGGACGCAAAGTTATTTAAGATATCCATAGGATATCTTAATGTTAGATTTTATTTGTAAACTGATCCTTAGTGCTCACGCACCCTAATCTACCTCGTATGTCAATTTCTCTTAGTGAGCTTAGTGCCTTCTTAGCGTACTTGGTGGTTAAAAAAAGCTAGTGGACAAAAGCGCCTACTCATTTATCAAATCATTCATTCCTGAATTTCTTGAAAAACCATACTTTCAGAAGATCGGAGGTGAGAACGTAAAGAACGACAATTACTAACATCAGTACCAGATTGAGAAGTGGCAAAGGCGTTAAACCAATTTCACCGGCAAAGGGTGAATAAGGTAAACCTATGGTAATGACCAAACCTACCATGCTTAAAATGAACAGGGATTTGCTCGGTTTGCTTTTGAAGAAATTTTTGCGGGTTCGGATAATGAATAAAATAAATAACTCCGTCAATATGGATTCGATGAACCAGCCTGTCTGAAAATCGGATTCTTTGACTTTCAAGACATAAAAGAGGGTGAGAAAAGTTAATACATCGAAAAGTGAACTGTGAATTCCGAAAATAACCATGTAATTGCGGATAAATTTCAAATTCCATTTTCCGGGTTTATCCAATTGCTCCTGATCCACATTATCGGATGCGACACTCAGGTAGGGGAAATCGGTGATGAAATTCATCAATAAAATCTGCTTCGGAAGCATCGGTAAAAAGGGTAAAATCAAGGATGCAATGGCTACACTAAACATATTACCAAAGGTGGAACCGGTATTGATAAATATATATTTCAGGGTATTGGCAAATGTTTTTCGTCCTTCTTTGATGCCATCCACAAGTACGCTCAGGTTCTTCTCCAAAAGAACAAAATCGGCAGCCTCTCTCGCTACATCAACAGCATTTTCAACGGAAATACCAACATCGGCAGCGTTGATGGCCGAAACATCGTTGATACCATCCCCCATATATGCAACGGTATATGATTTTCGCAAAGCCATGATGATACGCTCTTTTTGCTGAGGCTCCACTTCTGCAAAGACATGTGTCTTCTTCACCAAATGCTGTAATGCTTCAGGACTTGTGTTCACTATTTCTGAACCGATAAGTATACGGGGTTCGGTGATCCCAATTTTCAAAGCAATGGAAAGTGCCACATTTTTGTTGTCACCCGTAATTATTTTAAGGCCGACATTTAATGTATTCAGTTCTTCAATGGTTTCAATAATG
>CAIUKX010000501.1 GCA_903899795.1 uncultured Flavobacteriales bacterium | reverse complement strand
CTGTTTTTTTTCCAACTTTTTTAATAAGAAAATTTCAGAGATTATCTAAAATGAATTCAAAAGAATCTGATCAATTGTACCAGATCAATAAGCTTGTAAATAAAATCTTGATTGGTATTCTATCCGTTGAAAATAAGTTGCTTCGTAGGATGAACTTTCCTTTTGGCGTAAGTGTTTTTGCAGTTTGTAAAAAGAAACAGGATTAGAGCGGATTATTTTTCAAAAAATGATACGATTGTTGCATTCCTTTTTCAATGGGTGTAAATTCAATGTCGGGAAAGGTGTGCTTTATTTTAGAATTATCTAAATAAATGTGTGGATTATCACTTCCGCGAGAATCATTGTAATGAACAGTGAAATCTTTGGAGATATGATTTTGAATTAAAGCAATAAGATCATTGATACAGAGGTTATCATCAGAAGCTAAGTTGTAGATATTCGAATTTGAAATATTGTTTTGAATGGAACAAGATAAAATTTGAACGACATCTTTTATATAAATATAATTTCGAACTTGTTCTCCATTTCCAAATACAGTTATAGAATTGTTTGTTAGAATGTTTTCAAGAAAAGTATTGATTACACCCAATCCTTTTGCGGTATTCTGACCTTCTCCATAAATATTTGATACTCTGAATATATCGTGTTGTAAGTTGTGTTTCTGGCTATAGTAATTTAAATAATTCTCCATGGTTAATTTGGTTATTCCATAGGGAGAAAATGGTTTTTTATCAGATTCTTCGGATAATCTTTCATTTGATGGGCCGTAAACCGTTCCTGCACTTGAAATGAAAACGATTTTTTTGACACCAGCTTTAGAAGAACAGTCTAAGAAATTGATAAAGGGAATCAGGTTGTTTTCGATTTCAAAAAAAGGATTTTCCCAACTGCTGGCTGGTATTGAATCTGATGCCAGATAATAAACAAGATCAATTTCATCAAGATCATGTATCAATTGATTGGAATTTAACAGATCGATTTGTTTGTAATTGAGACCAGATTCAGATGTACTCATCTCTGACCTCCCAAAAAGCTGTAAAGAAACACCTGTAATTTCTGACAATTCTTTACTCAAATGTTTTCCAATAAATCCATTGGATCCGATGATACCGATTTTCATAAATTAATAGTTTCCTCAATTACCGTAAAAGGTCTGTTTCTAACTTCATCATAAATTCTAACGATGTATTCACCAATTATTCCCAAGCAAATGAGAATCAAAGAGCTGAAAAATGAAATGATAATGACGAGAGAAGTAAACCCCTGGACATGAATATTGTTAATAATACGGTGATACAAAGTAATTGAGGAATAAAAAACGGCAAAAAGTAACCCTAGAATACCTAAAAGTGTAATGACTCGTATAGGAACGTTTGAAAAAGAAAAAATCCCATCCAGTGCTATTTTCAATAATTTTTTCAAAGTATAGCCTGATTCTCCTTGTAAACGGGCATCTCTTTCGTATTCAACTCCAATTTGCTTAAACCCAACCCAAGCTCTGATTCCTCTGAGAAAAGGATTTTTTTCCTGTAGCTTAAGCATATTGTCAACCACTTGTTTTTTCATGACACAGAAATCACCACTATCCAATTGTATTTTGGTATCACTGAGTCTTTTGAGTAAACGATAAAAAGTAGAATAACTTAGTTTTTTCAAAAAAGATTCTTTTCTTTTTTTTCGTACCCCATAAGCAACATCGTAGCCGTTGTCTAAGTATTTGAAAAAAGCAGGGAGAAGTGTAGGAGGATCTTGTAAGTCATCGTCAATAATAGCAATATAATCTCCAGAGCAATAAGTTAACCCGGTTTTTACAGCAATTTGATGTCCGAAATTTCGTGATAGTTTAATGCCTTTGATATAGTTATAGTTCATACTGAACTCAATAATTTTAGCAAAACTGTTGTCTTTGCTCCCGTCATCCACCAAAACCAGCTCTAGATCCCAATTGTTCCCCACTTTTTCAAGTTCAATGGCTTTAATCAGCTCAATAAGGTATTCAGAAGAATTATAAACT
>CAIUKX010000500.1 GCA_903899795.1 uncultured Flavobacteriales bacterium | reverse complement strand
TATCATTTCCTTCAGAAACAAAGGTCAGATTATGTTTTGCACCATCGTAATTAGCAATTACAGCTCCGGTTGTAATTAATGAAGTAACAGGATCTTGCAATACTTCAACAAATTGATAATTTTCACCCGATGTTTTTAGAGCAATTGCCATCCTGTATGTAGGTGAAGTTGTACCTATTGTTGAAGGAAGAGCCAATGGAGGAGGAATTCTTAAATCGGTACGAGCATTAGTGTTTAATGTAATAGCAGAATTAAGATTAGCATCATAGACTGGTACAACTTCGTTAGGATCTGATTGTTTAATTTCAAACATACAAACATAATCATTGACAATTATCCCTATATTACCACCATCAGCGTTATATCCATAACCAAAAATATTAACTATTGTATTTACACCTACTTCGGGGACAGAAAATGTACGTTGCTTTAAATCCTTAACCTTAACAACATTACAGTCAAAAGCATCCACATCCGGAATATTAATGCTACTTTGTGTGGATTCTAAATCGTACTCAAAAAGCATAATTCCATAGTTTGAAATATTAAATAGTCCTTCAGTTCCTGAACCATCTCCAGTAGCCATAATCATTCCATCCGGTACAGTTACACCTGGAGCAATTGTGTTAAATAAACAATTGACATAATATTGGACTATACTATTAATTGCTGTTCTCCAATCTGACAAGACTGTCGAAATAATGATATCCAATTGTGGGAAATTATAAGTAGCGGAGGTTATAATTCCTTTCGTGGTTGATGATACTGTAGGGGAAGGAAATGAGAAACGGTCTGTATCAATTTCATATGGGGTTGTACTGTCTTTGCTCAAAGCATATTTATGCAATTTATTCCTGATAGATAAATTAGTAGAAAATCCGTTATCATTAAATGGATCAGAACTACTACTATTCCAGTTATAAGTATCCTCAGTTAAACCAAAGGGTATATTTGGCATCATTAGTTGATTGAATTCTACTTTATCAGCAATTGTAGCACTGCTCCCCCCGTTAATTTTAAAGCCATTGCTTAACAATATTGCTTTCAATGCCTGATAAATTATGGGTTGATCAGCATCTGGTATACCTGCATAATACTCAATACCATCTGTTGGTGAGGAAGATGGATTACTATATATATCATTGTATCCCATATCTACAGTAATCCCACCATTAGATCGAAATTGTAATTGCTTGGTGAGATGAAACATTACCACCTGGTATAGCATAGAGGTAAGTAATCCATAATCCAAAAGCGAAGGGGTTGTTACAGAAAGAGTATAAGTAGGTGTTGGAGGAGTTGCAGGTGCTAATTCTCTGTTCCCACTAACAGACAACCCAGCTGGTATAATCAAGTGATTATAAAATATATCGAAGAATGTTACTATAGTACCAGGAGGAGGAGGAGGAATAATAGTACCAGAACCATTATTCATGTGTAAATAATTTTTATCTGAAAGAGGTGCACCAGCTCCAGTTCCTCCAGATGGAACACCATTGAAAGGTATTGGAGTAGCACTATCATTATCTATAAACGAAATAAATTGTTGTAAGGATTCAAGCAAATCCTGTTGTACAGCAAAATTTGAGCAAGGAGATGACTCAAAAAAATATAGCTGAGGATTTTGCAGTCTCTATTTCTTTTGATTATCCTGCTTGATTTACCGAAATTGAGTCTTTTGTCTAACGTCTTCAAATCTTGCATCTAAAAAAATAACTATATTTGCGCCAGATTTATGGTACCACTGCGTGGAATAAAAGGGAATCCGGTGTAAATCCGGAACTGTGTCTGCAGCTGTAATCACTGTTAAATCGATTTCTATAGGTCACTGGTTAACGCATAATCGGGAAGACGAAATCGAGTTGGTGAGAGTCAGAATACCTGCCAAGGTCTTATTGGTTTGAAGACTTCAGATAAAAGTCGGATGTACACTCTGTATGCCTAGGTTCATAGGTATATTCTTCTTGTACTGATTTCTTCATTTTTTATGAATTGGGTTGTTCTGTTTAGAACTCCCGGAATGTTTAATTAAATAACAGTTTAACAGTTATGAAGAAAATTTATTTTTCGGTGTTTGCCTTATGTGCATCACTTACACTGAACGCTCAACAGACTATTGGGTTCGAAGGTGTGATTTTAAGTCCTGAATCGTTCAACGATGATTCAACGGCAACAGGTGGGTTTATTGAAAATGGTGTAGTTTTTTCAAGCGACTATATCCTTTCGCAATGGGGAAATTATTGGACAGGTTTCGCTGTTTCGAATAGGACGGATGTAACTACTCCCGGATATGCCAACGAGTACAGTGCATATGCAGGTATAGGTGCTGATGGTTCGGCTAATTACGGTATTTGGAATTCAAATGGAGTAATCTCTTTTGCCGGTGGTGGTGTAGGGCTGGTTTCAGTCGATGTTACTAATACCACCTATGCTGGATTGTCCATGTTGAACGGTGATTCTTTTGGAAAGCAATTCGGTTCTCCGAACGATGCAAGTGGAAATCCCGACGGAACCAATGGTGCAGATTTCTTTAAATTGAACATCTATGCCTACAGAGAAAATGGAAGCATTATCGATTCTACAAATTATTACCTGGCGGATTACCGTTTTAGCGATAATTCACAAGATTATATTTTAAATACATGGCATACAGTTGATTTGTCATTTATCACGGAGAAAGTATATTCAGTTTCGTTTTTATTGCAGTCGTCGGATGTAGGTCAATGGGGCATGAATACACCGGACTATTTCGCTATCGACAATTTGGTGATCGATAAAAGTGTAGGACTTCCTGAAATGGCTTTGAATACGATTACAACTTTCCCGAACCCAATGATGAATCAATTGACGATCAAAGGAGAAACAGGAACAGTTGAATTGTTCGACGTAAGTGGAAAAGTAATTCGAACTCAAAATCATGCGTACTTAACAGTAATGGATGTTTCGGACTTGACTTCAGGATCTTACACCTTGAAAGTAAGCAATGAAAAAGGAACGTTTGTTCAGAAATTAGTGAAATAAGACGCAAGATGTAAAGATTCGAGATACTAAGACATGTAGGTTTTAGTCTTTAAGTCTTTTGGCTTGACTTTTTCAGTCTAAAAAAATGAAACAAAAACTTTTCATATCGTTTTTCAGTTGTTCTGTCTGTATGCTAGGGTACGGACAGGATACACTGAAGACATTGAAAGAAGTGAAGGTTTCTACGATGGAAGTGTTAAGGATGAAAACATTGGATCTTGGGGCACAGACATTGACGCGTGAACAAATTTTGCTCAAACAGCCACAGGATGTGGGAGCCATTCTTCAAAGTTTTTCAGGAATTACACTCAAAAGTTACGGTGGTCTCGGTGGATTGAAAACAATCTCTGTTCGAGGGTTGGGAAGTCAGCATACGGGATATGTCGTAGACGGATTTACCGTTTCAAATGCACAGACCGGACAAGTCAATTTGGGACAAGTACAAGCCGATAATGTCGAAGCAATTTCCTTGAGTGTCGGAAGTAAAAATGGATATCTATTACCGGCTTCGGCATATTCCGGTGGAAGTTTAGTCTCCATTTCGACATTTGAAAACCGGTTTTCAGAAGAACCTTTTCAAGTTCGTTTCGCATCCAAAGTAGGTTCCTTCGGTCAAATGGATAATTATTTCGGATTGAAATTCAACAGGGCGAAAGTATTCGGAAGTGTTTTTGGGAAATACCGTCAGGCATCAGGAAATTATGCCTATTCGCTTCAAAACGGAAATCAGTTGTACGAAGGAACCCGTATTAACAACGACCTGAAAGATTGGTACACAGGAGCCAGTTTGGGATTTGCTTTCAAAAATGACAAACGTCTAAGAATCATGTATAAAACCAACGGAGCCAATCAGGGACTTCCCGGAGCGGTGATTCTCTACAATAGTACGGCAAATCAGCGATTGACTACTCAAAATCATACCGTCAATACCGACTTCTCAGGAATCCGGAAAAAACTGTCTTATCGCTTCATGGGAACCTATAACTACGATTTACTGCATTACACCGATCCTTCATTTTTGAATAACACTGGTGGAATTTCAACATCGTATACCAATCAATCCTATCAGTTAGGTTCCTCTTTTCAGCGAACGATTTTTTCGAATTTCAATTTGTTCGGAGGAATTGAAAGCCGTTACAATACCTTGCTTTTTTCGACGGCTAATTCCGCTACACCGAGACGTTTGCATTCGTTTGCACTGGCAGGGTGTACATGGAGCCGCCCACAATGGACTTCAGAAGTTCAGCTGTCGGCCCAGCAAGTGATCGAAGAAAATAATGCAGGAGAAAGAGCTCCGAACCGGCTTAAATTTCTTCCCTTTGTTTCCATTGAAAAAGAAGAATTCGGCGATTGGGACTGGAAAGCAAAAGCATGGTACCGTCATTCATTCCGTATGCCTTCGTTCAATGAATTGTACTACAATGGAATTGGAAATGTGAAGCTGAAACCCGAAGAAGCAGATCAGTTTTCTGCCGGATTTTCAGCAAAACCACTTCGGAAAAAATGGAAAATGGAAATTGTTGTCAATGGTTTTGCAAATCGTGTAACCAACCAGATTTTAGCCATTCCAACCAAGAATTTATTTGTTTGGTCCATGCAGAATATCGGAAGAGTCAACACTTTGGGATATGAAGAAAGGATAAAAATCAGTAAATCCATCGGACCGAATTGGATGATGGATGCAACAGGAAATTATACCTACCAGCATTCAATAGATGTCTCAAATCCGAATTCACCTTCGTATAAAAATCAGGTAGCTTACATTCCTTTACACACTGGAAATATTGATCTTTCTTTGATGCGTAAAACAACAGGTGTCAATTTTTCAACGACGCTTTCTTCCTTACGTTATTCCTTGATGGAAAATGTTGTTGCTAATCAGGTCAATGGTTTTGCTATTTTTGATATCAGCCTTTTTACTAAAATATCCCTACCGAAAGAAAACAATCTTCGAATTCAGTTTTCGGTTAAAAACATCTTTAATTCATCTTATGCATACATTCGTTACTTTGTCATGCCGGGGAGAAATTATTTAATTACTTTGAACTATGCGATCCATTAAATTTCTTATCCTTTTACTCGTCGTGGTGGCTTGTAAGAAAAAAACAAAACCACCGGCTCCTGTTACAGATACAAATCTCAAAAACGGAATGATTGTCTTGTGTGAAGGACTTTTTCAGCAAAACAATGCCGCACTTTCCTGGGTTGATTTTTCGACAGGAAGTTCGAGCAATACCTTTTTTACCGATAAAGCATCTCGTTTGTTAGGCGATACCGGAAATGATATGAAGGTGTACGGCGGAAAAATCTATATCATCGTCAATGTTTCAAGCACGATAGAAGTCATGGAAAAAGCGACCGGCAATTCCATTAAACAAATCTCGATGATGAACGGTTCGGTTGCCAAACAGCCTCGTTTCATTACGTTCCATGGATCAAATGCTTTCATCACCTGTTACGATGGATATGTCGATGTTTTGGATACGGCAAGTTTGACAATCACACAACGGATTCAGGTAGGGGCAAATCCCGAAGGATTAACAATTTCCAATTCAAAATTATATGTCGCCAATTCCGGGGGATTGAATGCACCCAATGTCGATTCTACCGTTTCAGTCATCAATCTTCAGAATTTACAGGAGGTTACGAAAATTACCGTCGGTAAAAATCCGGGAGATATTGAAACTGATTCTCAAGGAGATGTATATGTAATCGCCAGAGGAAATTATTCAAACATTCCTTCCCGAATGGTCAAAATAAATGCACAGACAGATCAGGTAGTGACAACTTTTCCATTTGATGCCGGAGGAATTGAGCCAATGGGTGACAATTTTTTAATCAGTTACTATAATAATTCGACATCCGTAAGTAACATCGCACTGTTTGATGCAGTAGCCGAAACAATGACCAATGCATCGTTTATCGGTAATGCACAATTCACTACTTTATATGGAGTTCAATACCGTCCCTCCAACCAGAAGATTTATTGCTTTGATGCCATGAATTACACCAATACAGGTTATGTCCGAATCTTTTCATCTTCCGGAACTTATGAATCAAGTTATCATGTTGGTTTGAACCCGAAAAAAATTATTTTTTATGAGTAAGTTTATTTTCTCCCCCTTCGGAGTGTTTAGTTTAAATATTGCTGAATTTGAATCCATGTAATAAACGTAATGTTTACAAGGGTTTTGAACGGATTGATATAAAATGAATGTGAATGAATATCTATACATATCCGACTCAAAAGTACAATATTCTGACCCTTTTTGTGACCAAAGATACAATATATAGTTATAAGTTTGGTTTATACATTTAAACCCTATAGCCATGAAATTAACAATAAACTTCACACTCAAATCAAGTAAGGAGAAGGAACGTCCAGTAAGAGCATTATTAAACTTTGGTTACAAAGAGTATGTTTTTATCCAAGAGAAGTGGGAATACAAACCATTATCCTATTATACTGGAGAAACATTTACGACTGATCAATGGGATAAAGTGAACAAGCGACCTTACAATGACTCAAAGTATCAACAACAGTTACAATTAGAAAAAAAGATACAGGACATTTTTCTGTATTTGGAATTAGACAACGATATAAAATTAAATGGAGGGATAACACCTAAAATTTTGAAAGAGACGTTAGATGAAAAATTGAAAGGAAAGGATTCTACAAAAAATATAAACAAGGTTCGTTTAGTGGATTTTATTGACAAAGAAATTTTAGCTTCCGATGATTTTAAAATTGCAACCAAAACAAATTACACGACATTAAAAAACAAGATCGTCGCTTTTGAAGAATCCCTTGGTAAGCAACTTTATACAAATGATCTGAATCTGGAAATGTATAACTTACTAAAAACACATGGAACGGTTAAGATGAAAAAGAATAATGCAGTGTGGTCATTCCAAAAAGATTTTATTTCGACTCTTAACAAGATCAGAGACAAGTATAAAATCAAAATATTTGATCCTTCAACAGAAATACCTGCAAAATCGATTGCAAAGTTAAATGGGATTGATGCGGTTTATTTTACGTACAATGAGGTGAAGGAAATTATTAAGCACAAACCTGAAACACCGTTAATGAAAAACGTAAAGTTGATATTGCTGACATTGATTTTTACAGGTTGCCGTGAATCGGACATCTATAAAATTAAACCTACTGAAACGTATACTGATCCGAAAACCAAAGATACGTTCAGGTATGCAAGATTACTTACAATGATTCAGCTTTTTATTTGAATATTTTCATCAAATATAAAATTGAGCCTAATTTAATTAATCAGTTTGCACTAACTAAATATTTATGGTAATTTTTCATGCAGGTAAATTAGTTCAAATCATAATTCGGTTTCAGCTCTCTTCCAAATAACGAAGTATGTAACTTTTGATTATTTACTATCTCAACTATTTTCTCTATACAATCTTCAGAAAAAACAATTTTGGGCGTTTCACTAAGTGTTTCTATCCAAATATATTGGTTAAACTTCTCATTAATAACATTGTCAGGAGGTTTATTAACCGTAAAATCCTGATCATTAACCCACT
>CAIUKX010000499.1 GCA_903899795.1 uncultured Flavobacteriales bacterium | reverse complement strand
CACTGGTTGGATCAAATGTTCCAAGTGTAGCATTTGTAATTCCGGTTCCGCTCCAAGTTCCACCTGAAGGAATTCCAGTAAAATTATAGGAAGCATCGCTGGCACAAAATCCTTTGTCGATTCCGGCATTAACGACTGGTAAATCATTTACAGTTAATATCATTGAGTCTTGCGTCAAACAGTTTCCGGCGCCGAAGGAATAGGTCAGATGGTAGGCTCCTGGAGTTGTAATTGTAAATAATCCGGTAGAAGAAACTGATGTCCCTGTCCAAGTTCCTCCTGCTGGAGTTCCGTTCAATTGGTAAGTCCCTTGATCGATACAAACCGATTGATTTCCTCCGGCACTTGCGATTGAAGGATTCACGACTAAAACCTGGATCGTATCGCTTGTTCCACATCCTGATGGAAGAATATAGCTATAGACAAACTGGAAAGTTCCAGTTCCGGAGGGTGTGAAAATTCCGTTCGGAGTTATCGTTGAACCTGTCCACGTTCCACCAGCCGGAGTTCCTACCATTGTATCAGCAATCGGTTGATTACAAATTGTTTTATCAAGTCCTGCATTTACGATCGGAAGCGCAATGACTGTTGCATTTGTTTGATCTATATTTTGACAATTAGTTGTAGGGTCCGTATAGCTGTATGTCAAAATAGCTGTGCCGATTCCTGCTGTTGATGGCGAAAATATGCCTGTCGGATTTGTAATTCCGGTTCCGGTCCAGATTCCACCAACCGGAGAGCCCACAAGGTTAACCGATGGATCATCTATACAATTATTGAGATCACTCCCTGCGTCAACTACTGGTAAAGAATTTACAGTTAAATGAATACTATCACTTCTCTGGCAGCTCCCATTTCCATAGGTATAAACCAGATAATAACTACCCGAAGTAATCGGGGATACAGTTCCTGCAGGTGTAATATTAACTCCACTCCAAGTTCCCCCTACAGGAGTAGCCGTAATATTGAAATCACCTGAATTTAAACAGACAGTCGTATCATTTCCAACCGTAACATTGGTCGGTGTCGTCACTGTAATCTTCAAAGTATCTTTATTGGTACACGAATTTCCGTCGGTATAGCTATAATATACTTGAAAATTTCCGGTTGATGAAGGAGTAAAACTTCCGTTTGCAGTTATTCCACCGGCACCAGACCATGTTCCTCCTGCGGGATTTCCGATCATCATTTCAGGAATCGGTTGGTTGCATAAGACGATGTCTGGTCCTGCACTGACGACTGGTAGCGGATTGACTGTGATAATCGAACTGGCAGTACCCGAACACGTCCCATTTGAACCTGTAACCGTATAGGTAATGGTTGCTGTGGGATTAACAGTCGCTGTAGTGGCAGATGATATGGATAAATTGGTCATAGGTGACCAAGTATATGTTGCAGCACCTGAAGCAGTCAGGATAATTGAAGCACCTTCACAAATGGAAGCATTGGAAGGTGTAACTGTCACAATAGGAGCAGGAGTGACAACAAGATTTACTGTTGAACTAGGTCCTGAACAACCACTATTAGATGCCTGAACAGTATAAGTTCCTGCATCGGTCAGGGAAGTTGCAGGAATCATTGGATTTTGAGTAGATGAAAAATAACCGTTAGGACCAGTCCAGTTGTAGCTGACTCCAGCAACAGTTAATGAATTGAATTGGGCTGTATCGCCTTCACAAACGGGAGTATTGACAGAAGGTGAAACTGCTGGTGGACTAACATTTACAACCAATGGAGTTGAATTAGTTTGGTTCCCACAGGCATTTGTTGCTTGTAAAGTAACCGTATAATTTCCTGCCGAATTATAAGCGATAGTAGGTGGAATGGCTGAATTCGATGTAGCGGGTGAACCTCCGGTGAAAGTCCATTGATAATTGGTAATGGGGTCGTAACAGGCAATCGTACTGGCATTGGCGGATATTGAAGAACCTGCACAAATCGGAGTAAGTGGATTGAGAGTGACTTGTGGGACATCTTTTCCTACAATCGGTTGATCATATGTAAAAGAACCACAGGAATTAGTCATAGTCAATCGTACGATATATTCTCCTGAACTTACAAATTGAAAGATTGGATTGAGAGATGTTGCCGAGGTTCCTCCTGAAAAATTCCATGTTCCGGCTGAAGGACTACAAATACTTCCGTTAAAAAGAACAGTCCAGTTGAAGGTTACGTTACAGGTATTAGCTGATGTAGAAGTATTGGTAACATGAGCAATGAAAGGTACGCATGCAGTATCAGGTGTAATTGTAAATAAGGGAACTGGCGGTGCTTCGATACATACCGGTTTTGTGATGGTATTTGTTCCACATGAATTTTGAGTGGTCAATGAAACCGTATAATTTCCAGGCGCAGCATACGTGTGAGTGGGACTGGTGAGTGAAAAAGCAGTGGCTGTATTTCCATCTCCGAAATTCCAATTAAAAATGTTAGAACTGCTGCAGGAACTATTGAATCCTAAAGTAGAACTATTGTTCATGGTAATTGGAGAGCCAACACAACCCGGATTGGGACTTATTGAAAAATTTGCAACCGGTGCAATATATACACGAATTGGAGATATGGTAGCGGCAGAACTATCACACATGTTGATGGCTTTGATCTGAAAAGTGAATGCATTACCGTTTTGTCCACATGAAGATGAAGAATAAGTGTGACAAAGTGTTGCGGGAGGTGGATGTGGCAATGTATCCAGCGGAGATCCATCACCATAATTAACCACATAAAAGGTAGAAGGGTGATTGGAAGCAAAATTATTAAGCGGAAAACAAAGTGTTAATGGACCACAACCGGTAGTTCCTCCGGGGTTAGCTGCTCCGATTGCTGGATTTGTAATGTTGGATACGATTTGTGTTGACGTATCTGTACAACCATTACTTCCAGCAACAATGTAATTTAAATTAAAAATATCACTGACCGAATACAAGTGACTAACTCCAGCTCCTGGGAAGGAAGTTCCTGTAAAATTAGCAGAACCATCTCCCCATTGAATAGTATAACTGGTATTGGAAGTACTTGTGGTGTTATCATAAACTGTCAAATTGAAATTAGATCCGTCGCAATTTTTGAAAGAGGAGATCGGATCTATCAAATTCGCTCCAGGAGTTTGTTTTACATTGACAGTATGTGAAATTGTATCTTTACAACCAGATGAATTCGTGACAATTAATGTGGTTGAAAAGGATTGGTTTCCAGTACCTGTCGCAATGAATTCATGCGTTGGGTTTTGTAATGATGAAGTTGGTGTAGTCGAAGCAGGATCTCCAAAATTCCAGTTATAAGTCAAACCGGTTCCAGTTGATGTATTTGTGAAGTGAACAGGGATATTTGCACATAAATTAGAGGGGGATGAAGTGAAGTTTGCAACTGGTGTTGGTAGCATTGAGATGTGTACCTGATCTGTGCTGCTACATCCTGAAGCGTCAGTTATCGTAAGTGTATAGTTTGTGCTTGAAAATACCGTTACGATTGGATTTGGACATGTAGTACAGGATAATCCTGTTGCGGGTGCCCAACTGTATGTATAACCGGGAGTACCTCCTGTTGCGGCAGGTAAAGCCCCAATTGTATCGGAAATACCCGGACAGAGTGATAGATCCGGACCGGCGTGCGCATGACATTGACTGTATGCGCCATTCGATTGATGTAATACAAGAAAAAAAAGTACGATTCGTATGTAAACCGCAATTTTTGATGCTTCCATAAGTATAAATCTTCAGTAAAGATATATGTTTTTCAGGACATTATCAGCCTAAGTCTATACGTGAAAAATGTAAAATAGTTGCTAGTTTTCTACAGGAACTTCAAATACTTCGCAAATAGCCTGTAATGCGAAGTCGATTTCTTCTTGAGTTGTGTAATGTGAAAAAGAAAAGCGAACGCTTGGGCGATTCAAATCTGCTCCGATACCTTCAAGTACATGTGATCCTTTCATAGCTCCGGATGAACAAGCACTACCACCACTGCAAGCGACTCCTTTTAAGTCTAAAGTAAAAAGTAGCATCCCTGTTTTAGGAGTTGCAGGAAAACTGACATTCAACACAGTGTATAAACTTTTGGAAGGATCAGTTTCTCCATTGAAATAAACTCCAGGAACATTTTTTATCAATTGATCCATCATATACGTTTTCAATTCCTGTACATGTTTTTGGTGTTTTTCAAGGTCCGTATTAGCTAAATCCAATGCTTTAGCCAACCCAACAATTCCAGCTACGTTTTCTGTACCACCTCTTAATCCTCTTTCTTGTGCTCCACCATGAATCAATGGAGCGATTTTATTTTTCTTATTGGAATATAAAAAGCCAATTCCTTTTGGCCCGTGGAACTTGTGAGCAGCAGCTGTTATAAAATCAAAATCGAGTTCGTTCAAATCAATCTTGTAGTGTCCCATAACTTGAACTGTATCAGAATGAAAAAGGGCATTGTATGTACGACATAATTGACTCACTTTTTCTACGGGAAGTAATGTACCGGTTTCATTATTGGCATACATTAAGGAAACCAAGGTTTTCGATGTTTTTTGAAGCAAAGATTCTAAATCTTTCAAATCAACCTGACCTTTTGAATCAACTTTGACATAACTGATTTGGATATTGTTTTCTTTTTCCAGAGCTTCACAGGTATTCAGAACAGCGTGATGTTCAAGTCGAGATGTAATGATGTGTTCAATTCCCAACGAATGAACGGCTGAGTAGAGAGCCATGTTATCAGCTTCTGTTCCCCCTGAGGTAAAAATGATTTCTGAAGGAAGACAATTTAAAAGTGCTGCAATGTCTTTTCGTGCTGTTTCTAGAATTCCCTTGGTATGACGACCAAAATGATGTGCAGAAGAAGGGTTTCCAAAATCATGAGTTAGGGTTGCAACCATGGTTTCTATCACCTCGGGAGCAATGGGTGTTGTTGCTGCATTGTCAAGATATACTCTCATGGATATTTTTTTGCAAAGATAGAAAAAACAAGCTGGTAAATTCAGTATGCTATCGGTTTTGTAGAATATTCAAAATACCTGTAAGAATCCAATAATTAGAAGATATCAGGCTTAATATTACAAACAAATATGTGTCAGATGAATAGCTCTTTATCCAATGCTAGCCATTCCATTGTTGAATTGCAGAAAATATCCTCAACTATTGCAGGGCTTAAATCACTTTCTTCAATGAATTTACCGATTTCCATATCTCCCAGTGGAAAAGGATAATCAGATCCTAAACAAATCCGTTTGCTGCCTTGCATTTTGAGAATGTATTTCAATAGATCAATGTCATGAGTGATACAGTCTACCCAAAATTTACCGACATATTCCCTTGGATTCACAGGATTATCAATGGCTACCAAATCTGGTCGACAGTTGAACCCATGTTCAATTCTTCCAAGTGTAGGTAAAAATGACCCTCCAGCATGCGAGAAACAAACACGAAGCTTTGGTAATTTCTCCAATACTCCTGCAAAAATCATGGAGCAAGCTGCTCGCGAGGTTTCAGCAGGCATTCCAACCAACCAAGGTAACCAGTATTTTTTCATGCTGTTGAATCCCATCATTTGCCAGGGATGAATCATGATCGCCATTCCCAATCGTTCACATGCTTCGAAGATAGGGAAGAATTTTTCGTCTCCTAAGTTTTCATCGTTAATGTTCGAACCGATTTGAATTCCGGCGAATCCGATTTTTTTAGCTCTCTCTAGCTCTTGAATGGCAGCTTCAGGATCTTGCATGGGAATTGTTGCCAAACCGATGTAGTTTTTTGGGTAGCGAACTACTAAGTCAGCAATATGATCGTTCAGAAATTGAGAAATTTCAACACAATCTTTGACTTTTGCATTGTAGGAAAACATGACAGGAATGGTACATACAACTTGAACTTGAGTATGAAAATTTTCGTACTCTTTGATTCGGATATTTTCGTCCCAGCAATTTTCTTCAATCCGTCTGAAAAATTGACCACCTTGCATCATATCTGCTGTTTTATTCTCGTTGTGCTGCAAATAAATAAAATCGCCGTAACCGAATTTTTTGGTCCAATCGGGCAAATGTTTCGGGATGATGTGGGTGTGCATGTCAATTTTTAACATTCTGTCTGATTTTTTTGTGTTTTCAAAAATACAGTTTTTTAACTTAAATTAGAATGAGACTGTTTTTTCTGTCAAATTTTATGCGGCATGTCAAAAATTAAACAATCCGATTCAATTGTTCTTCAAGATTGTTTCATAAATTCGGTTTTGGACTTTTTTGTAGGGAATATCCAATTATCT
>CAIUKX010000498.1 GCA_903899795.1 uncultured Flavobacteriales bacterium | reverse complement strand
TTGATCAATAGGAACTTTTTTAAGTTCAGATATTATAACTGCTTGATTTTCCATTATCGTCGTTAAATAAGCAATAGTAGTCATTTCTGATCTAGCGGTTAATAACTGCCAATCTTTCATTTTTAAATCTTCATAATTCATTTTTTGAACTACCAATATAAGAATAACATATAAATAATCCACAATAGGGATAGGTGCGTTAATAATTAATAATTCGCGCTCTGTGGTTCAAATAAAAAAATGGGTACTTCGATTTTTACCGGGTGAGATTATAGGAACACTCACTGCAGTAAGTACAGCCAGTATCGCACATGTCTTTACTGACAATGGCATATTGGTTGCCTACAGCGGTTCTCTTGGAGAAGCAATTGGGTTCTATACAACCATTATCATTCAAACTATTTTCGTTTATAAAAAAAAATATTTTGTTCAAGTTGATAGTTTAAAAATAGGCGATTTTGCAAAGATTATTCGAAATCTCCTCATCGAATTCGGTCCGGCGGGAATCATTGATGGATTACTGCTCCGGCCTTTCTTTATGTACGTTTTTCCTATGATATTGAAAGATTTTACACTTGGACTTTTGATCGGAAAAATTATGGGAGATATTACATTTTATGTATTGGTGATCATCACAACCAAAATAAAAGAATCATTCATTAAACAAACCTGATATATAAATGCAAGAAAAAACTACTACAACCAACGTATTTAATGAGATCAATGATATCGGAGTAATTTGGGTGATGGACGAAGCCATTAAACTTGGTTTTTACAACGGTAACCCTGAATGGTCAAACCTCGGTCAAGGCGAACCCGAAACCGGAGAAATGGAAGGTGCTCCACCGCGAATTAACCATTTTACTATTGAAGCTAGTGATAATAAATACGGACCGTTGAATGGAATGCTTGAACTTCGAACTGCTATCGCTGAACATTACAACCGACTTTATAGAGTTGATAAAACTTCAAAATATACTGCAGAAAATGTCAGCATCGCAATGGGTGGCCGGCTTGCCCTAATGCGGATTTATTCTACTTTAAGTACCATCCGGCTGGGCTATAAAATCCCAGAATATCCTGCGTATGGCGATTTGATAAAAACACAGCAAGGAAGGATCACACCCGTTTGTATCCCTTCTTTGAAGGAAAATAATTACGCAATCACTTCTAGTCATTTTTCTAATGCCATACATGAATTGAATTTAGATGCATTTTTGTTCAGTAACCCCTGCAATCCAACCGGACATGTAATCAAAGACCGGGAATTGCACAATTATGTCACAATTGCTACCGAGCAAAATTGCACAATCATTATCGACGAAGTTTATTCTCACTTTATATACACTGATGGAAAACCGGCTGACTCTCCTGTTTCAGCAGCTAAATATATTGAAGATGTGAATGTTGATCCTGTGGTCATTGTTGATGCACTAACCAAATCTTTTCGCTATCCAGGTTGGCGTTTAGCATGGGTTTTAGGGCCTACACATCTGATTGAAGACTTGGGTAAAGCAGGTAGCATCATCGACGGAGGTCCAAGTCTACCTATCCAAAGAGCAGCACTACAAATTTTCGAACCTCATCATGCAGATCAAGAGACACAAGCTTTGCGAACAGTCTTTAGTAAAAAACAAAATAGCATACTGAAATCTTTGCGTGAAGACGGAATAATTTGTTCCAATGATGCCAACAGTACTTTCTATATCTGGGGTGATATTAGTCAATTGCCCTTTCCTTTGAATAATTCCGATACATTTTTCCGGGAAGCATTAAAATGTAAAGTGATGGTTGTGCCAGGGCATTTATTCGACATTCTTCCACAAGCTGAAAAGCACGAAATGTTTTTTACTAATTATGTTCGTTTTTCATTTGGTCCCGATGAAAAAAATCTCATTATGGGACTACAACGTATCTCTGAATTAATTAAATCCTACAGATAAATGATACCAAAAGGAAGACTTCTCATCATTGGTGGGCATGAAGATAAAGGAGAAATAGCCGGACAAAACCTGAAAATTCACAAAAAGAAAATCTCACAATCACACTTTGAGATTCTGGGAACACTTATATCAAAAATTCCAAGAGCACATCATCATATCGAAATCATTGCTTCAGCGTCATCTATTCCGGTTGAAATGGAACAAATCTATATTGATTCTTACAAACGGGAAGGGTTTACCAAAGTCGGGATTATTAAAGTCGAAGACAAAAAAGATGGTTTTAATCCATTATCAATCGAACGGATCAAAAATGCACATGCTGTTTTCTTCACAGGAGGCGATCAATCCAGATTGGTTACCTTATTAGTAGAGACCGAATTATTAAACACCATCAAAAAAAAATATTATTCGGATAAAAATTTTATTGTGGGTGGAACCAGTGCTGGAGCCATGGCAATACCTGAAATCATCATAACCGGTGGAATCATCAGAGAAGCACTCTACAAAGATGACTTAAAAATTTCCAAAGGTTTTAATTTAATCGACAATCTAATTGTTGATACTCATTTTATCAAAAGAGGAAGTTTCGGAAGATTAGCACATGCAATCATCCTCAATCCAACTTGCCTTGGAATCGGATTAGAAGAAGACACAGCACTCATCATTTGTCACGGATACAAAGCTGAATGCATGGGGTCAGGAATGGTGATTCTCATTGATGGAAGTAAAATAAATTCAACCAATATCACTCACGCAGATCCACTTACCCCCATTACTGTTGACAATTTAATTATCTCTATTTTGGCGGAAGGAAGTTGTTACATGTTAAAGGAGAGAAAGCTTATCACCACAAAGATGTCTTAGTAGAATGAAAGAAGTAACCTATAAAAATAGAAACATTCAGTTTCGTGAACCACAAAATATTCAAGAACTCGAAATGATTTTTAAACTACGTCAAATTGTATATTCCGAAGATCCGCTGCTTCACAAAATGGTCAATATCGCTTCCACTTTCGATATCAACCATTTCGATCTTAAAGCACTCCATTTTGCTGCATTTGATGGCGAAAATCCGATAGCATATATTCGAATGACAACAGAAACATCGACCCATTTTACAAATTGGGTTCAAAAAATACTTTTCGATCATAACATAACTCCAAAGGATACCTGTCTTCAATTTCCTTTTCAAATGTATTATCCAGATTTGGATTGGGGTTTGAGTTTCATTACAAATTTGAAAGGAAATAAAATAGGAGAAGTAGGAAAACTAGAAATACACAAAGATTTTCGTCAAGGCGGAATTATACTCGATCATTTGATTCAAACATTCATTGATTATTGCAAAAAAGAACAAAATTTCAACACCGGTTTTGGCTTATGTACTCCTTTATTGGAAAGGTATTACTTGAAATTTGGATTCTCAAGAGTCAAAGATGCAGTTCCATTTATTCATGAAGAATTACCTGAAGCAGTCGTTGTTCGATTTGATCATTGTACAAATTAAAAAACGTACGAATAAAAATAATTGAATCTGCCTTCAAAAACAGTCTAACTTTTAGAAACTGTTTTGAATTTGTGATGTCCTATTTTTCGATCTTCTTCGTTATTATTCTAGTAAATAAACTCATTATTCCCTTCAAATAATGCCTCAAACATCAAAAAATAAGAGCATAAAAATTTTAAAAAGTAAAATCCAAACAGTTTCTTATATTTGAATC
The DNA here is from genome assembly GCA_903899795.1 of uncultured Flavobacteriales bacterium. GTDB lineage: Bacteria > Bacteroidota > Bacteroidia > Flavobacteriales_D > Crocinitomicaceae > CAIUKX01. The sequence continues at coordinate 9,854 of CAIUKX010000498.1, read as the reverse complement.
ATGACAAAGAGACAAATCCGAAAAACAGCCTATAATTCCATTGTAAAAGAAGGGAAATCACATCAAGATACGTTTGATACTATCACTCAAAATACAAATCAGGATCAAGAATGGGTTGCCAAAGAAGTTGCAAAATATCCGGGATCATTACTAAGTGAAAATCAAAAAACACTTAAAATGATTTACATTGGACTGCTGGGAATCCTTGTCATTCTAAGATGTATCTCTATGATTGCTATTGCTGGAGATGGAAATCTAAACAAAGGAATTCTCTCCGTATTCATACTCATAGCCGTTTTAATTCCTGGTTTGGGAATCTACGGAGCTGTTACAAATAAGGTGGATGTATACCGAAGCATGGCTATTTTAAGTATTATAGGAATTGCTCGCTCCATTCAATACATCGATATGGTTAACAATCCAATTTCCTTAATTGGACTTTTCCCACTTTTTGGAATTATTATTCTTGGATTTTACATTCCAACAAAATTGAGAACCAACTATCATATCAAAATTGTTGAAGAGGATAACAACGGCGAAACAAAAAAGGTCAAAAAATATGTTTTCGATGAAACGCTGAAAAATTCAAGTCCAGAATTATTGGATGATATTTGATCATTTTTATTTCGTAACACTCCTTGTTTACTCAGCTGTCATTCATGGACAGCTTTTTTGTTTTTAAACTTTTTTGAAAATAATTGAAAAACTACTTGACTCTAACCTTACGTTATGGATTATGTTTGTAGTGTCAATTAAAAACAAAGTAAAAAATGACTCAATATTCTGTTAAACAACTAGCTAAAATCGCAGGGGTGAGTATTCGTACACTTCATCTTTACGATCAAATGGGTTTACTGAAACCTTCAACACGTACCGAGGCCGGGTATCGTTTGTATGGTGATCAGCAATTATTCCGTTTACAGCAGATTCTCTTCTACAGAGAGCTCGATTTTGCATTGAAGGAAATTTGTGATATTCTGGATGATCCTGATTTTGATTTGGTAAAAGCGCTAAAAAGTCATAAAGTTGCCTTGAATAACAGAAAAGAGAGAATTGCTACTTTGTTAGTAACCATTGACAACACAATTAATAATCTAAAAAAAGGAAATAAGATGTTAAAACCAGAAGAATTATACGAAGGTTTACCTAAAGAAAAAGCGGAAGCCTATCGAAATGAAGCAATTGAAAAATATGGATCGGAGACAGTTGAAAAATCTGAAAATCAATTGCGTAAATTATCAAAAGAACAAATTGCACTGTTGACAAATGAACAGAAAGAAATTCAAGCTCAACTTTTTGCAATGAAATACATAGACTATAGAGACAGTCAAGTGCAAAAGCAAATATCGAAACACTATGAAATTACCCGGAAATTTTGGGGAACCCATGGCTCTTCAGATCCGCAGGCTGAAGCGTATGCAGGCTTAGGACAACTTTATGTTCAAGATGAGCGATTTACACTTATTGATGACAAACCTCAACCTGAATTTGCACTGTTTCTATCTAAAGCACTGAAATATTATTCAGAAACCAGATTAAAATAATTTGATCGAAACATAAATATCAACACCTTCTGAACCCTCTCGATACGATTGATATTGAGAGGGTTTTAATTTACACCATCGGAAACATGATCTTTATCAGTTTCCTTTCCAATACCTGTCATTCATTCCCTTTGGCATTGTCAATTACTTTGCATCATGGGAATAATATACATAATGCTTATCGTTAGTTTGGTAATTGCTCTGTTCTTTTTGTGCTCTTTTTTATGGGCCATTCGAACGGGTCAATACGACGATGATTATACGCCTTCTGTCAGAATTCTCTTCGAAGATGAACCAGTAAACACATCTGCGCAACAAACAGCGCAGTTAAACAACAACAAAAATGGAAGTTCAGAAGTTTAGTTACGACAACAAGATCGTAAAGAATTTTGCCTATGCCACCATCATTTGGGGGATCACAGGTATGGTTGTGGGATTAATAGCCGCTTTACAGCTGGCTTTTCCTGAGTTTTTCAACGACTATCTAGGATTTAGTTTCCTGTACTTTGGTAGAATTAGGCCATTGCATACCAACGCAGTGATTTTTGCATTCGTTGGTAATGGTATTTTTATGGGTGTTTATTACTCACTCCAACGTTTACTAAAAGCCCGAATGTGGAGTGATAAACTGAGTAATATTAACTTTTGGGGTTGGCAATTCATCATCGTTTGTGCTGTAGCCACTATTCCTTTTGGAATTACAACAGGTAAGGAGTACGCCGAATTGGAATGGTGGATTGATATTTTGATCGCTGCAATGTGGGTCGTTTTCGGATGGAATATGTTCGCAACCATCTTAACAAGAAGAGTAAAACACTTGTATGTTGCCATCTGGTTTTACATTGCAACCTTTGTCACTGTAGCCATCTTACACATCTTTAACTCCTTCGAATTACCGGTTTCTATGTTCAAAAGTTACTCTTGGTACGCTGGTGTTCAGGATGCACTTGTTCAATGGTGGTATGGTCACAATGCGGTTGCCTTTTTCTTGACAACTCCTTATTTGGGGTTGATGTACTACTTCGTTCCAAAAGCAGCCAACCGTCCGGTTTATTCTTATCGATTATCAATTATCCATTTCTGGGCATTGATCTTCATTTACATTTGGGCAGGACCTCACCATCTTTTATACACGGCACTTCCTGACTGGGCACAAAGTTTAGGAGTTGCATTCTCAATCATGCTAATTGCTCCATCTTGGGGTGGTATGTTAAACGGACTTTTGACATTAAGAGGTGCATGGGACAGGGTTCGAGATGACGTAATGTTGAAATTCATGGTTGTAGCTTTAACTTGTTATGGTATGGCAACTTTTGAAGGTCCGTTATTATCTCTGAAAAACGTAAACGTTATTTCTCACTTTACCGACTGGACAATTGCACACGTACACGTAGGAGGCTTAGGCTGGAATGGTATGTTTACGTTCGGAATGTTGTACTGGCTATTTCCGAAATTATTCAGAACTAAATTATACTCTAAAAAGCTGGCAAACCAACATTTCTGGATCGCAACGTTAGGAATCATTCTGTACGCCATTCCAATGTACATTGCGGGATTTGCTCAAGGTCAAATGTGGCAGGAATTTAATCCGGACGGTACATTGACTTATCCTGATTTCTTAGAAACAGTTCAAATCATTAAACCTTATTATATCTTGAGATCACTGGGTGGATTGTTGTTCATCATTGGTGCAGTAATGATGTTCTACAACTTGGTAAAAACAGCAAAAAGCGGAAGCTTATTAGCGAATGAAGAAGCTGAAGCTACAGTAACAAAAGATTTGAAAATTAATTCAAAAGGTGAATACTGGCACAGAAAAATTGAAAGAAAACCGGTTCGCATGATGTTGTTGGCAATCGTTGTCGTTGCCATCGGAGGTTTGGTTCAAATTATTCCAACGATGATTGTGAAAAGCAATATTCCGACTATTTCCAGTGTAAAACCATACACTCCTTTGGAATTGGAAGGTCGTGATATTTACATCAAAGAAGGTTGCTACAACTGTCACTCTCAAATGGTACGACCGCTTCGTTTCGAAACTGCACGATTCGGCGACTATTCAAAAGCTGGTGAATTTGTTTACGATCACCCGTTCCAGTGGGGATCTAAAAGAACCGGTCCGGATTTAGCGCGCGAAGGTGGTGTACGAAGCAATTACTGGCATTATCAGCACATGATTCGCCCGAAAGAAGTTTCACAAGGTTCGATCATGCCTGCTTATATCTGGATGAACGATGAAAATTCACTTGATCTATCGCTGACAGAATCGAAAATAAACGCAATGAGAACATTGGGAGTACCTTATAAATCAGGATATGAAAAACTGGCAAAAAGGGATGCTGAGAAACAAGCGGAAGAAATTTCGACCAATATCGTGGAAGACACTTACAGTTCGCTTCCTGAAAAAGTGAAAAAAATGTACCATAAGGAAGCAGAGATCAACAAAATGAAAAGCAAAGAAATTGTTGCTCTGATTGCTTACTTGCAACGACTCGGAAAGGATGTTAGAGTAGAAACAAATGATCCTGGTAAAAAATAATTGTTCACAACAAAACTGAAGAACTATGTTACGCTTTATAAAACATCATTTGACTGGAATAGACGGAGTATCCATCTACCCTATTATATCCTTACTGATTTTCGTTCTCTTTTTCGTGGTGATGCTCACCTATGTACTGCGAATGAAAAGAAAAGATGTCGATGAATTAAGTCAGATACCTTTTGAAACAACTGACGAAACAAATACTAAACTCTAACTGAGTAACAAAAAATAAAAAAGATGAAAAAGCTATTCACATTAACAAAAGCTACGCTTTTCTTCCTACTGATCAATTTGAGCGCATCTGCTCAAGACGGAGAAGCAATTTTCAAATCGAAATGTAATTCTTGTCACTTGGTGGATAAGGCTTCTACGGGACCTATGCTGAAAGGAGTTCTCCAAAAATGGACTGATGCAGGGGAAGCAGATCAATTAGTGGAATGGGTACAAAATTCTGCCAATTTGATTGCTTCAGGAAAAAGTAAAATGGCTAACGAAATCAAAGGTTTCAGTCCCATGGAAATGCCTGCTCAAGATGTTAAAAAGGAAGATGTAACCGCAATTTTGACATACATTGATAATTATGTTCCAAAAGTTGAACCCACACCTCCTCCATCCGGAGATCCTTCCAAGGTCGAAATAACTTACGTTCCAAACTACAAGGATAACCTGAACTTGTTTTATTGGTTGCTAACAAGCATCGTTGTACTATTGATTGCAATCATCGTTCTTTCATCGTCCATTCTTACTTTGGCAAAATCAGATTATTTCAAATCAAAAATTGCAGAAAGAGAAGCTGAAGACAAAGCCGCTAAAAATGGTATGAATACGACAATCATAACTATCATAGCTTTCTTCGGAATAATAATGGCAGGAAATCAATCGTTTGCTTTGACTTTTTACAATCCTGGTGAAGCTGCATTGGCAGGAGAAGATATGCCTTGGTTAAAAGTAGAAAATATCGATTTGTATTTCTTACTGACCATCAACATTATCTTGGTTATCGTTTTATTCTACTTGAGAAAAATGTTCAGAAACTTAATTGCACTGACGAAAAAACCAGAAGAATTAGTTGCCGAACAACCTCAGACATTGAAAAAATTGTATCAGGTATTGAGCGATGTTGTTCCGATTGAAGAAGAACATACGATCCTTATGCATCACGAATACGATGGAATCCGTGAGTTGGACAATAATCTTCCACCATGGTGGGTTTGGATGTTCGTTGCAACTATCATTTTTGCTGTGGTCTATCTTTTCAATTATCACGTATTCAAAACATCTGACTTACAGATTGTCGCTTATGAAAAAGAGATGAAAAAGGCGGAACGTGAAGTTAAAGCGTACCGTGAAAAAATGTCGATGAATGTGGATGCTACAACGGCTACTCTGATGACTGATCCTGCAGATATATCACAAGGAAAAGCATTGTTTGAAGTCAACTGTGTGAGTTGTCATGAGGCAAAAGGTCAAGGAAAAGTTGGACCAAATTTAACGGATGAATATTGGATTCACGGAAACGACATCAAAGATTTGTTTAAAACCATCAGCGAAGGAGTGGCAGCAAAAGGAATGCCGGCACATAATTCAAAATTCAATCCTGTACAAATCCAACAAGTAGCATCCTTTGTACTTTCATTACCATACACCGCCGGAAATGCACCGCAAGGCGAAAAAGTGGAAAAGAAAAAATAGATTACAGAGTCAATAGTTTTTAGTCAATAGTGAAGACTTATCTTGGGTCAAAACTATTGACTATCTAAAACTATTGCCTAATGACTAATGACTAATGTCTTAAAAAATGAGCGAAGAAGAGGAAAGTTTCAGAGATCACATTGCTACGGTCAACGAAAAGGGAAAGCGCGTTTGGATTTATCCGAAAAAACCAAAAGGTCATTTTTATACGTATCGTAAGGCTGTCAGCTATTTTTTTCTGCTACTTCTCTTCACCCTACCTCATCTAAAAGCTAATGGTGAGCAACTTTTGATGTTCAACGTAATTGAACGTAAATTCAATATTTTCGGGTATATTTTCTGGCCTCAGGACTTCTATTTATTTGCCATTGCGGCTATTTTAGGTTTAGTCTTTATCATTCTTTTCACCATCATTTATGGTCGTCTTTTCTGTGGGTGGATTTGTCCACAAACCATCTTTATGGAAATGGTATTCAGGAGAATTGAATATTTCATCGAAGGAGATGCAACTCATCAACGAAAACTCAGTGCTCAATCCTGGAATCGTGAAAAAATTCTAAAAAGACTGGCAAAACATACCGTTTTTTGGATCATTTCTTTTTTCATTGCAAATACATTTTTAGCATACATCATTGGATCAGACCAGCTTTGGAAAATCCAAACAGATCCAATCGGAAAACACCTTGGAGGGTTAATTTCAATTGCCATTTTCACGACTGTTTTCTACTTGGTTTTTGCCCGCCTGCGGGAACAGGTTTGTACAACAATTTGCCCGTATGGTCGTCTGCAAGGTGTGCTCCTCGATCCAAACTCTATGGTAGTTGCCTACGATTATAAACGTGGTGAAAATAGAGCGAAATTCAAGAAAAATGAAGATCGAAAAGCAAGCGGAAAAGGTGATTGTATCGATTGTAAGTTATGCGTTCATGTTTGTCCGACAGGAATCGATATTCGTAACGGAACCCAGCTGGAATGCATCAACTGTACTGCTTGTATTGATGAATGCGATACAATAATGGAAGGAGTTGGTCAGGAAAAAGGATTGATCCGTATTGTATCTGAAAATGGAATTAAAAACGGAACCAAATTTCAATGGACGAGACGAGTTAAAGCCTATACAGCTGTCTTGATCGGATTGATGATTATCTTAACAACACTGCTCGTTGCGAGAAGAGATTTTGAAACCAACATTTTCCGTCAGAGAGGTACAACCTATATCACTACTGAAGATGGCAAAATCAGTAATATTTTCGAAATAAATCTCACCAATAAAACGCATAATGATTATAAGATCGCATTAAAATTGGATGATAAAATCGGGAAAATTGAATTAGTGGTACATAATCTTAAATTGAAAAAAGAACATCATTTGAAAGATCGGTTTTTAGTAACATATCCTTTCGAATCCATAAAAAACGGAGGAAAGAAAATCACGATCATCATCTTAGGAAACGGAAAAGAAATCCAACGTATGAAAGTGAAATTTATCGGACCGATACTTTGATGTTGGATGGTAAATGTTAGATTTTGGATTAATTGTATATATGAGTATGAATCAAACATTAATAATTCAACATTAAAAATTAAATATATGAACTGGGGAAAAGGAATAACAATCGTAATGATCGGATTTATGTCGTTCATTTTGTATATGGTCATTACCATGATGTCCAAGCATACAGATCTTCAAAGTGAAGACTATTATCAAAAGGAAATCGAATACGAGAAAGAAATCAAAGCGCTTTCGAATACGAATTTATTGGCAGAAAAAGTGAAAATTTCCGAAAATGGAGAATACGTTATCGTTCAATTTCCAGCCTTGAATGAATTGAATTCGATTGAAGTATCATTGTTTCGTCCAAACGATCAAAAGGACGACCAGACCTTCACAGTATCTGATTCTAAAACACTAATGATCCCTTTGAAAAAATTAAAAAAAGGAGTCTACAAGATGAACATTCAGTACAAAGTAAAGGGAGAATTGTACATGCAAAAAGAGAATCTTAAGGTTTGATATTAAGGGGGGGGAACCATATAACGCATATAAGTTTTTTACTTGATATTTGATTATTGAAATTTGATTTATTTAGTCACTTTAATTACAAAATTCATTTGGTAGAATAATAAAAAAATCTTATCTGTTTTCTCACAAATACCCAATACTACATCAAGCATCCAATATTCAACATCTTCAAACTTATATGCCTTATATGGTTCAAAAATGACAGCACTACTCACATCAGCATTTATCCTCGGAATCATTTCCAATCTCCACTGTATTGGCATGTGCGGACCAATCGCTATGGCCATTCCTTTGGATAGAAGTTCGAAAGTGAATCTGTTGTCAGGGATTCTTCAGTACAATGGTGGAAGGATTTTAACGTATGCCATTTTAGGTAGTATTGTTGGAATTATTGGTTTTGGGATCAATTTGATCGGGATCCTTCAAAGCATGAGTATAATTGCCGGAATCGCCATCATTCTTTATGCATGGAGAAAATATTTGTTCAATGGCAAAATTTTTCGAGCCATAAATACAAACTTCCTTCAAAAGTTTACCTCTAAATACATGGGGAAAATCATTCGAAAACAATCCCCTTTTAAACTTGGGTTATTAGGCATGTTAAACGGACTTCTCCCTTGTGGCATGGTTTATACCGGTTTGATCACTTCATTAATTGCTGAAAATCCTTTTCAATCGGGATTGACAATGATCTTTTTCGGTTTGGGCACACTGCCTGGTATGATTGCCTTCTCTTTGTTCGCTCACCAAATGCAAAACCGTTACCGGACGAAAATAAATGCCGCTCTCCCCTATTTGGTCAGCATTATAGGACTATTGATTGTACTTCGCGGGATGAATTTGGATATACCTTACATCAGTCCAAAAGCAAAATTCAGTCAGGAAACCAAGAAAGTAGAAATGAGTTGTTGTCACGGAAAACAGCGGGAGGTTGGTTGCTCAAAGTAGTGAGATTGAGGTTGAAACATAAATCAAAATTCAACAGTAAAGCAACTCTAACTCTTCACAAACTTCGATAAAAAAGGTTGCTTTTGAGCTCTTGATACTGGAACTAAAGCACCATCTCCTAAGACTACAAAACCTCCATCACCCTTGATGTATTTTTCGATTTTTAGTAAATTTACCATGTGTGTATGATGAACCCTGAAAAAAATCTCAGGATCCAACTGCGTTTCAAAATCTTTTAATGTTTTACAAGCAGTGACTTTACTGCCATCATTCATAATGATATGCGTATAATTTGAATCCGCTTCAATGCGCGCAATCTTATCTGCCTCAACAAAAATTAATCCATCGCTGCATGGAATTGCAATTTTGTTACCCGCGGGTGTTTTCTTTTGTTTTTGGATCGAATCAATCTCTTCTTGTTGTGGACTATCTATTTTTTCGATCGCACTATTGACCGCTTTTATTAAATCTTCAATACAAATGGGTTTTAACAAATAATCAATTGCCTGTGAACGGATCGCTTTAATGGCATGATTTTCATGTGCTGTTGTAAAAATCAACTGATACTGGAAATGCTTCGTTCTTTCAACGACTTCAAACCCGCTTCCCGAAGGCATTTCAATGTCTGAAAAGACAATTTCCGGTTTTTTTGCAAGGATCATTGAAACAGCGTCATCCACATTATCCACAATTGAAACAACTTCAATTTGAGGACAATATATCTGAAGAAGTAAAGATAAAGATTCAGAACCATTCAATTCATCATCAATAATTATGGCAGTATATTTCATAACATCCTAATTTATGTTTTCAATATTAAACTAAAAATACCTTCCGTAAGAAATGTCACGTTTAAATAACTTGATTATTTATTTAACTGTCACTTTTATTGATCGGAAGAATCAATACAACTCTTGTTCCCAAAGAATTACCATTCTCATCCAACAAGTCTTGAATCGTATACGCTGTATTCAAGTTATTTATCTTCTTTAACTTTTCAATTCTATCATGTGTAACAGACATTCCCATGGATGTATGATACTTCATTTTTTTCGCATTGATCTCATTGGCTTTCGTTCTACCGATTCCATTGTCTTCAATAATA
>CAIUKX010000497.1 GCA_903899795.1 uncultured Flavobacteriales bacterium | reverse complement strand
TTGATGCAACAGGCAATCAACAAAATCAAACGGATTATTCAATAACTGATTACAATCCACTAATTGGTTTATCATATTATCTACTTCTGCAATACGATATGAATGGAAAAGTTGTCGACTCCAAAATGATTTCACTGGAATTTACCAAAGAACTGTCTAATAATTTCATATTTCCAAATCCATCCTGTGATGGAATTATCAATATTGTATTGACAAATTATACTCACAATGAGCCTGTAGAAATATCCATTTATGATTCGGTTGGAACTCTAGTATACTCATTATCACAAAATCAAACAGCAGAAATGATTCAATTGAATCTAGAAAAAATAACGATGAAAGGAATGTATTCTGTAAAAATAAAACTATCGAACGGTGAAACTAATCACAAACTTATTTTGAATTAGAAACTGTCTGAATTTATTGTTGATTCAGACAGCTTCTCATCGTTTACTTTTTCACCTCTTTGGCTAACCATTTCGCAATTTCATTCAATACGATTGGCGAAACCGTTTGATCTATCTTTGCATATTCCTCAATAGCGCCGGTTTCACATTCCTGAAAAAGGTGATTCATATTGGGGAACTCTTTAATCGTTACATCCATGTTTCCTCCTTTTTCTAGTCCAGCTCGAATAGCCTCTAGGTTAATCTTCGAAGGAACCTGTAAATCTTTTGATCCGTTTAATACCAAAACCGGACATTTCACATCCTTCAAAATGAGACTTGGGTCGTACTGAAGAAAAAACAACATCCAAGGACTGGTCAACTGTTTTACATATTCTCCGGCAATATCCTGATCAGTTGCTCCTTCCGGTTTTTTAAAATCGGGCTGCTTACCAATATAACTCACATAATAGGAAGTCAAATCTCTTTTCATGTACTCCATATTTTTTGATTCTTCAATAATCTTGTAAGCTCCTCTGTTTAATTCTACAGCTTCTTTAGCTTCCGCCTCAGTAGCACCCTGAGATTTGGCAATCAACTCCTGCTGTAACAGCAACAAATCGGATCCTTTGATTCCAGTTCCAGCCAGTAAAACGATAAAACTTACATCCGGAGATTTAGCAGCAACCATCGGTGCAATAATTCCCCCCTCACTGTGACCGATTAATCCGATATGTTTCTTATCGATATCTCCTCTTTTCTTTAAAAAATTGACTGCTGCAAGCACATCTCCTGCAAAATCTTCCGTTGTTGCTTTTGAAAAATCACCCGTCGAAGCAAAAGTCCCTCTGTCATCAAAACGTAAAACCCCCATTCCTCTACTCGTCAAATAATCCGCAATCACCAAAAACGGTTTGTGGCCCAATAACGATTCATCTCTGTCTTGCGGACCGCTACCACTGATCAAAACGACAACAGGGAATTTTCCTTTCTTCTGAGGAAGAGAAAGCGTTCCAGCTAAAGTAATTCCAGCCTTTTTATTCTTGAATTTAATTTCTTCCGTGTAATAGGGATAAGGCTTTACAGGTTCCTGAGAACGCACCAATTTAACATCACTTTCAATCGTTTCTCTACCAAATTCCAATGGAAACCATTGTCCAGCTTGTTTGAAAGTTCCGACAATTTTCTTGTTTGCATTCAAAGAACCTTCGTAGACAATTCTCCCTTTGTTCACAACAAACCGTAGTTTATCATCCGAAAAAGTAAGTGTATCAATTTTGATTCCTTTTGCTCCCTGATCCGGACTGTCAAAAGTGGCTGCGTACTCTTTCTCTGTTTTTTCAATGTGCAAAACAATTCTCAATTGCATTCCCTGAATGGAAATTGCTCCGTTCCACTGTCCAGTTACATCCTGAGCTGACAAATATCCACCACATAAAATAAATACTACCAAAACCAATAATTTCCTCATAACTTATGGATAATGTAAATTAATACTTTTGAAACAACCTCAGCTAACAAAAGCCCTATTATGAACAAAACAATGGATTTTGATCCTTTTGCATTCGAAGCAATTTTATAACCGTTAAACAATAATGCAACATACCAAATCACCATCATTATTGAAAAAAAACCACTAATAATAAGAAATACCAAATCACCGCTACTCAATGCACTCAAGATCATTTCACTTTTTTCGGACTTAAGCTTAAGTAGTTTAGATTCAATCAAAACCATACCTCCATTGACATTAAAAATAGAAAGAATGTAAAGTATAGACCTTGACAAAATAGTTACCGATGCGATGTCAATTAATCTCGTTTTGTTATTAACGATTTTTGCAGCTATATAGAGCATAGCTATCAATATCACATTAACAATTAGAAAATCGGACATTATCATACGAAAAGTAATTCCCGATATAAAATGAACATCCAATGCTCCATCAAAAGTTGCATCAAAATTGGATGCTAAAAGTAACCCGACAGAAGTCAATAAAATTCCAGCTATGAGAATTTGTTTCTCCGAATACTTTTCAAAAGGTTTAAATAAGATCGTTTTCATGATTGTTTCGTTTTGGTTTCTAATTCCTTTATTTTTTCAATTAAGTCATCGAGTTTATTTCGAACAGTCGGATAACTGTTTCCTAATTTGGAAGCCATTTCTTTCAGACTACCACTCATTAAAACAAATTCGAAAACAAATGTTTGTTCATCCGGAGTCAACTGCAAAAGTATTGGTAAAGCATAATTACCCGATACTACTGTTTGACAAGAAGAACAACTAAGTTGACTAACGGCTAAAGCTTGTTGACAACTGGGACAATGTACGGGAAGTTTTTGCGGCATCTTTATCATATTTTAAAACAAAAGTAATAATTACTTTAATATAATTAAAATAA
>CAIUKX010000496.1 GCA_903899795.1 uncultured Flavobacteriales bacterium | reverse complement strand
GCTGGAAGCGCTTTGTATAAATCAACAAACAATGGTGCAACCTGGACTCAGGTAACTTCTGGTGTGCCAAGTTCTGGAGTAGAAAGAATGACTTTAGCTGTTACAGCGGCTAATGCAGCATATGTATATATGGTTGTTGGTCAATCTAGTGATCAGGGATTAATGGGAGTTTACCGATCAACAGATAGTGGTACAACATTTACAAATGTGAAAGGAGGAACAAATCCAAATTTAATGGGATATAATTCCAATGGAAGTGACGCCGGAGGTCAGGCTTTTTACTCGATGACAATTTCTGCATCACAAACCAATGCCAATACTGTCTTCGTGGGAGGTGTTAACATTTGGAAATCAACTGATGGGGGAACAACCTGGACATTAAATGCACATTGGACAGGTTCAGGAGCACCTTATGTACACGCTGACCAACATGATTTCGTGGCACTACCTGGAAGCGGAACAACTTACTTCGCAGCTTGCGATGGTGGTCTCTTCAAAACAACTAACAGTGGTACGAACTGGACAGATATCAGTGGTAATATGGTCATTGCTCAACAATATCGTTTAGGCGTTTCAACCACTACTGAAGCACTCGTAATCTCAGGACACCAAGATAATGGAATCAACAAGTATTCTGCCGGAGCATGGTCAGAAATTAAAGGTGGTGATGGCATGGATTGCTTCATCGACAGAACCAATAATTCAATCATGTATGGTTCTTATGTATATGGAGACTATGCACGTTCTACTAACAGCGGAGCGAACTGGACATCGATCAATACTGGAATCCCCGCAGGAGATTGGCTCTGTGTCTGGCATCAAGATCCAACAACAGCTACAACCGTTTATGCCGGTGGTCGCGCTGCACTTTACAAGACAACCAATTCAGGAACAGCTTGGAGTGCTCTTGGAACTCCTCCGGGATCAGGGAATATTATTGAGTTTGCGATTGCTCCTAGCAGTAACACAACTATGTACTGTATCAAACAAGATGTAATTAGTAAATCAACGAACGGAGGTACAACTTGGACTAATATCACCGGTACAATACCAACCAGTTCATACTTCACAAATGTAACCGTACACAATACCAATCCGAGTATTGTCTGGATGACTGTTTCCGGATATTCTACTGCAAACAAAGTTTTCAAATCGATCGATGGAGGCACAACATGGACCAATATCTCTACAGGACTACCAAACGTTCCTTGTAACACCATAGTATTCCAAAATGGTGCTGCGAATGACCCAGTTTATGTTGGAACTGACATCGGTGTCTATTATAGAGATAATACTGCAGGTACATGGGTATCCTACTTCAATGGTTTACCAAAAGTTTCTGTTCGCGACTTGGAAATTTTCTATCCTACAGGAAAATTAAGAGCTGCAACTTTTGGTAGAGGAACCTGGGAAAATGTATTGATGTCACCTGGATCTTTTCCGCCTGTAGCTGACTTTACAGGGCCTCAAAACACTTGTCAAGGTTCATCCATAACTTTTACTGACGCATCTGCCTTTTCTCCAACGTCATGGTCATGGTCAATCACCCCGGGATCTGCAGGAGTTGATTGGAGTTACACTGGTGGAACAACTTCTGCCTCACAGAATATTCAAGTTCAATTCAATACTGTTGGCAGTTATACAGTGGTACTAACCGCAACGAATGCAAATGGTTCCAATTCCAATACAAAAACGAACTATCTGACAATCGTTGGCGGTACAGCACAAACTTTACCTATCAATGAAGGGTTTACTTCAGCGACTTTCCCGACAACTAACTGGACGATCAAAAATTTAAATGCATCCACAACGTGGGCTAGATCAGCAACAGTTGGAAATGCCCCAACAGCAGGTAATTCGATGGTTTTCGATAATTATAATATCAACGATACAGGTGATAATGACGAAGTCCATTTACCAAAAGCAAATTTTACAGGACTCTCATCTGCTCAATTACAATTTGATGTAGCATACGCTCCATATGATGCGACAAACTTCGATGGATTGGAAGTAGCAGTTTCAACCGACTGTGGAGGAACTTATACAACTGTGTATACAAAAAACAATACAACATTGGCAACAGCAGCAGCACAAGCCAGCCTTTTTACACCAACTTCTGGTCAATGGAGAACTGAAACTGTAAACTTATCTGCTTACATCGGACAAGCGAATGTCATCGTTGCTTTCAGGAATATCGCCGGTTACGGAAATGATATCTACGTCGACAACATCAATTTAACAGGTGTTGCTGCTCCTTCCGCTCCTGTAGCCAGTTTCACAACGACAGCAACAAGTCTTTGCGCTGGAACTACAGCAAATTTCACAAGTACTTCTACCAATTCACCTACTTCCTATTCATGGACATTCTCAGGTGGTACACCTGCAACCTCAACAATTGCCAATCCAACAGTGACATACAACACGGCTGGAACATATGCTGTTGCATTGACAGCTACCAATGCTAGTGGCTCAAATACATCGACCCAAGCAAGTTATAATTACAGTAAATCCTAGTCCGGCTACACCAACGATTACAGCAGCTGGTCCTGTAACAATTTGTCAGGGAAGCAGTGTCACATTAACATCATCTGCAACCACAGGAAATACCTGGTCAACCGGAGCAACAACTCAGGCAATAACCGTTTCAACCGCAGGATCCTATACAGTAACAGCTGCACTTGGCTCATGCACAAAAACTTCAGCTGCAAAAGTTGTGACTGTAAATCCATTACCAACAGCACCTACAATTTCTGCAAGCGGTTCCACAACTATTTGTTCAGGAGGTAGTGTCACATTAACTTCTTCATCAACAACCGGAAATACATGGTCAACCGGCGCAACTACACAATCCATCACGGTATCAGCAGCAGGAACATATTCTGTGACTTATAACAATGGAACTTGCACAGCTACATCCACTCCAACTACAGTAACAGTGGTTTCTACTCCGGTAGTTCCTACAATTACAGCAGCGGGGGCAACAACTTTCTGTCAAGGTGGAAGTGTGGTATTGACATCTTCAGCGACTTCAGGTAACACATGGTCGACAGGAGCTACAACCCAGTCGATTACAGTTACTTCTGCAGGAAATTACACCGTTACTTCTGGAAATGTTGGTTGTTCGGCAACATCTATAGGAACAACTGTAATTGTTAATCCAAATCCAACAGCACCAACAATAGCCGCAAATGGTCCAACTACTTTTTGCCAGGGAGGAAATGTCGTATTAACATCTTCAGCAACTAGTGGAAATACTTGGTCCACAGGTGCCACATCTCAAGTAATAACCGTTACAACAGCAGGAGTATATTCAGTTACTGTTTCAAACGGAACTTGCAGCACAACATCAACCTCAAACACCGTTGTTGTAAATCCGCTTCCTAATGTTACTTTGTCACCACTTTCAATGATGTGTGTCAATTGGGCACCAGCTGGACTTACTGGAGGATTACCTGCAGGCGGAACTTATACAGGTACAGGTGTGACATCTAACACTTTCAATCCTGCAACAGCTGGAATTGGAACTCATCCGATAACCTATAGTTATACAAACAGTAATTCATGCAGCAATACAGCTACAGCCAATCTATTGGTCGATGCCTGTGCAGGACTTGATGAAATAAATTCATTGCCTTTTGAAATTTATCCAAATCCGAGTACAGGAATGATTCAACTGCAATCGAACGGACATGTAATCAATACAATTAATGTCTACGACGAAACCGGAAGACTCGTTAAAATCATTCAACCAAAAAACAATTCCAAAGTAGAAACACTTTCACTGAAAGATTTATCGAACGGAATTTATACGTTAATCGTCAACAGTAATGAATTTCAAAAAGCTATGAAAATTACATTGATGGAATAAACCAAAAAGCGAAAAAGAAAAGGAGGATCTCGGACAACTGATTTCCTCCTTTTTCATTTTCAAAAAAAGGAATCCAATAAAATGGAATAAATATTGTTAATGATGTCTGCGAACAGATTTCAGATCAAATTTTAATTTCTATTTTTACCCGACTAAATTTTAGATAAACATGAAAAAAACAATTCTTTCCAAACTAACATTCACACTAGCACTACTTGGTTTTTGCTTTGCAGGCTTCGGTCAAAAAGCGCACCATTTGGAGAAAACACTTCCTCCGGGAATGTATGTTGAATTCAATACAAACAGAGGAATCATCGTTTGCCAATTGGAATATCAAAAAACACCTATGACCGTTGCCAATTTTGTTGGTTTGGCAGAAGGAAACTTCACTGTAAATGAAAACAAATACGATAAACCATTTTACAACGGATTGAAATTTCACCGTGTCATCAAAAACTTTATGATTCAAGGTGGTGATCCTGATGGAACAGGTTCGGGAGGTCCAAAACACCGTTTTCCGGATGAAATCGTTCCTGATTTGAAACATACAGGTCCTGGTATTTTATCTATGGCAAATGCTGGTCCGGCAACAAATGGAAGTCAATTCTTCATTACACACGTTGCGACCCCACACTTGGATGGAAAACACACTGTTTTCGGCCACGTGATTCAAGGTCAAAATGTTGTGGATTCTATTCAGCAAAATGACACTATGAAAGTCGTAACCATTATTCGTGTAGGTAAAGAAGCTAAATCTTGGGATGCGACCAAAGAATTTGCAAAAGTATATGCGAAACAGAAAGCCGAGGAAGATGCAAAAGCAGCTGAATATGCTAAAATTGCAGCGATGTCTGAAGAAGATTATAAAAAATACATGTTTGCTGAAGTGTTAAAATCATTCCCAAATGCGAAACAAAGCCCATCTGGATTGGTTTATTTAATCGAAAAAGAAGGAACGGGCCCAAAACCTGAAAAAGGAAATCTCCTGTCCTTACACTACAAAGGCACAACTCGTACCGATGGAAAACAATTCGATTCATCTTATGACAGAGGAAAACCAATGGATTTTATGTACAAAACAAATCCTATGATCCCTGGGTTTGAAGAAGGAATCGCGATGTTAGGTGTAGGAGGAAAAGCAAAATTAATCATTCCTTACTCTCAAGCGTATGGTGCTAAAGGTCGCCCGGGTGCAATCGCTCCATATTCTGACTTGGTATTTGATGTTGAAATGGTTAACATCAGTATTCCACCAGATTACAAAGCTGAAGGAATTAAATTTTTGGAAGACAACAAGAAAAATAAAGATGTCGTTGTTACCCAAAGTGGACTTCAATACATTGTTTTGAAAAAAGGTACTGGTAAAAAACCTGGACCGACATCTAAAGTAACAGTACACTATCACGGTACAACTCCGGATGGAAAAGTGTTCGATAGCTCTGTTGATCGCGGTGAAACCATTACTTTCGGTTTGGATCAAGTGATCAAAGGATGGACAGAAGGACTTCAATTGATGCAAGAAGGTGCGAAATATAAATTCTTTATTCCAGAACAATTAGCATATGGATCGAACCCACCACAAGGAGGACAAGGACCAATCAAAGCAAATATGCCACTTGTATTCGAAGTTGAATTGTTCAAAGTAGAAGACACTACAAATAAGTAAATAATTATTTCAATAATTGAAACGGGAGATTCTTTTGAGTTTCCCGTTTTTTTTTACTACTCCGAATAAATACTACCAGAATTTGTTTCGGGTGAATGTCACAATAATCCAACGGAAACTCCTACTTTTGTGGCTCAATAAAAGATAATACCATGCTGACAGATTTCATCAAAGAATTACAATGGAGAGGAATGATTCAAGATATCATGCCTGGAACAGAAGAACAATTAGCCAAAGAAATGACAACTGGTTATTGCGGTTTTGATCCAACTTCTGATTCTTTACACGTGGGAAATCTATTGCCAATTATGTTATTGAAACATCTTCAGATGGCAGGACACAGACCTATCGCTTTGATCGGTGGAGCCACAGGAATGGTGGGTGATCCTTCCGGAAAATCTGCTGAAAGAAATCTGTTAGACGAAGATACCCTGAACAAAAACATTGAAGAAGTTGGTGCTCAATTAAGACAATTTTTAGATTTCGAAAACGGTCAAAATGCGGCGATTTTAGTGAACAACTATGATTGGATGAAAAACATGTCCTTTCTGGATTTCATTCGTGAAGTAGGAAAACACATCACTGTTAACTATATGATGGCCAAAGATTCCGTAAAAAAACGGATCGAAACCGGAATTTCATTTACGGAATTTTCATACCAATTATTACAAGGGAATGACTTTGTTCACTTGTACAACACCTACAACTGTCGACTTCAATTTGGTGGTTCGGATCAATGGGGTAACATTACGACAGGAACGGAATTAATCAGACGAAAAACAAGCGGTGAAGCATTCGCATTTACATGTCCACTTTTGACTAAAGCGGATGGAGGAAAATTCGGAAAAACAGAATCAGGAACCGTTTGGCTGGATCCTGAAAAAACATCACCCTATGCTTTCTACCAATTCTGGTTAAACGCAACCGATGAAGACGCGAAAAAATTGATTCGTTTCTATACATTGATTTCAAAAGAAGAAGTAGAGCGCATTGAAAAAGAACATTTCGAAGCACCTCATCTACGAATACTTCAAAAAGCGATTGCAGATGAAGTAACGACCAGAGTTCATGGTGAAGAAGCATTAAAAGCAGCGATTACAGCTTCCAATATTTTGTTTGGAAAATCGACTGCTGATGATTTACGTTCACTTTCTGAAAAGGATTTCTTGGCTGTTTTTGACGGAGTACCACAAGCAACTGTTTCAAAAAATGATTTCGTGGAAGGACTTTCCATAGTGGAAGCTTTAGCAGGAAAAACAAACTTCCTGTCTTCCAATGGTGAAGCTAAACGTGAATTAAAAGCAAATGCAATTGCCGTTAACAAAGAAAAAGTAAACGAAGAATTCAAACTTTCAGTCAACGACCTCATCAACGATAAATATGTATTGATCGGAAAAGGAAAGAAAAACAATTATATATTGATTGCTGAATAGATTTTATTTTCGTACGGACAGGTCGCGACCTGT
>CAIUKX010000495.1 GCA_903899795.1 uncultured Flavobacteriales bacterium | reverse complement strand
TCCTTTAACTCTTGGAATGATACTGGTGATACTTTTCAGCATCATCTCCTCGACAATTTGTTTTTCACAAACTACTCCTTCGGCGACAATAAGTGGGTCAGTTAATGTTTGTCAAAATGATCCTAATCCAACTGTAATTTTTACCGGATTAAACGGAACAGCACCCTATACTTTTCATTATTCGATAAATGGAGGAACTCCAGTTTCAATTTCGACTTCTTCTTCATCCAATACAATCAGTTTAACTGTACCGACAACTGCAACTGGCGTTTTTCAATACAATTTAACAGGTGTTCAAACTAGTCAGTCTGGGTACCAAAATCTAAATGATACAATAACAATTGTAATTACCCCGAGACCAAATGTGTCTGTCAATAATTCTACAATTTGTCAAGGAGACAGCACAACCGTTAGCGCGACTACCCAAGATCCGGGTTTGTTCAGTTATTCGTGGAGCGTCCCTAATGGTGTTACAAATCCGGGAAATGTTTCAAGTTTCAATACATCAGTTGCAGGAACGTATAGCGTGGTAATTGAAAATACAAATTTACTTTGCAACACTGACTTCGATGATGTTCAATTAACCTCCCCTAATACTTTTACTTTAACCAATGAAGCCAATGTTTCGTGTTGGAGCACCACAGCATCCGATCACGTTATTGAAGTTTGGGGATCAGGTTTTCAGAATGTACCAGCTTATTCCGGAAATCAATTCATTGAATTAAATGCCAACATGGTATCCACTTTATATCAGAATTTTCAAGTGGTTCCGAGTAGTTCTGTTTCTATCTCTTTTGCACATCGTGGACGATTTGGAATAGATGTAATGGGAGTTGAAATAGGTCCTGAAAACGGCCCTTTTATGAGTTTAGGAACGTTCAGCGCCGGAAATACTGCTTGGGTGTTCAATACAACCAACTTTATTTTTCCTGATAATAATGTCACAGAATACACGATACGCTTCACTTCTGTAAGTTCTACCGGCGGTTCTACTGTTGGGAATTTTCTGGATGCCATCTCCATTGTTCCTTTTGTTTGTCCAAGTTTAAGTACATCAGGAGTCGTTACCGTTATTCCAACACAGAGTGCATCCATATCTGGATCGACATCCGTTTGTTCAGGTGACTCAGCAATCGTTCATTTTTCGGGAACACCCAACTCTACTATTTCATACCAAATAGACGGCACAATTGACCAAACAATCGGCTTGAACTCGAATGGAATTGCAGATTTAACAACAGGTGCAATCACAAACACAACACGATTTGAACTGATCAGCGTTTCCAATTCTTCGAATCCGTTTTGTACACAAACTCTAAATGACAGTATTGTCATCACCATTAATTCTCAGTTAGTCGTTCCTACATTTTCTACACCATCATCTATTTGTATCGGCGATACTCCTCCTCTATTGACAAACACATCACTTGAAGGAATAACTGGAACTTGGTCGCCCTCTATCGTTGATAATACATCAACAGCCAATTACATTTTCACACCGAATTCCAGTGTATGCACATCAATTACTAATCTGGAAGTTGTTGTACATCCTTTACCACATGCTTATTTTTCACCTTCCTCTACAACAATAACGAATATCAATCCTGAAATTTCATTCACCAATCTAAGTTCTGATGCAACTACCTACTTATGGAATTTCGGAGATTACAATACATCCGACCTCATCAATCCGGTTCATGTTTTCCCAACAGATGCCGGTAAAAATTATGATGTCATTTTAGTGGCTGAATCTGAATTCGGCTGTCAGGATACGACAACCCTACAAATCGTTGTGAATGACGAGATGGTTTATTATATCCCGAACACATTCACACCAGATAGTGATGGAATTAATGATGTTTTTGTCCCGGTATTTTCAGATGCCCAAGAAATAGATGAATTTTCAATACTCATTTTTAACCGTTGGGGAGAAATTGTCTTCGAATCCTACAATCCAGAAATCGGATGGGATGGAAAAATGAATTTCAACGGTACAATTGTACCCGATGGAGTTTACAATTGGAAACTTGAATTTGCTCTTTCTTCAAATGCGAAAAAATACAGTCAAAATGGTAGTTTAACGCTTGTCAGATAAACGACTAAATAATAAATCTAACATTCTACCATTTCAAAGTGATTTAGCAATTAATCAATTTAGTATTTCGTGTGTGATAGTAATTTCTTATTTTTGACATTATACTTTTAACTAATCTTGCACAAAACACAAGGAATGTCTTTAACAATGACAAAAACCATTGAAACCTCTCGTCTCATTCTCAGGCCGATAGAACCTTCTGATGATGAACGGCTTTTTGTTTTAGACAATGATCCTTTGGTACATCGTTATTTGGGCAATAATCCGGTAACTACCATTGAGCAAGTTCACAAATACATAGAAAATATTCGTCAGCAATACAGTGATAATGGTATCGGAAGATGGGCAGTAATTGAAAAAGAATCTAATCTGCTGATCGGTTGGTCTGGTCTGAAATTCTACCGGGAAATCATCAATAATCATGTTGATTTCTATGAATTAGGTTATCGATTCATCCCAAATTTTTGGGGAAAAGGTTATGCTACCGAAACAGCAACAGCTTGGTTGGAATATGGTTTTAACACGATTCAGACACATGAAATATTCGGTATGGCAGATGTCAATAATTCAGCTTCCAAAAATGTTCTACAAAAGGCAGGATTGAATCATATCGAAACATTTGACTACGATGAAG
>CAIUKX010000494.1 GCA_903899795.1 uncultured Flavobacteriales bacterium | reverse complement strand
TACTTCAAATACCAACGAGAGAAAAGCGGAAGAGGAATATTATTTTAGTCGTCCTGTAACGATGGATAATTTGCCAAAATCAAAAATAACTTCATTCCTTAAAGATTCATTAATCTATACTTTTGATTTATGGAATTATCGTTTTATTACTTATAATTTGAATACTCATGAAGGGATTTCAAATGGTTTAAATTGCAATATTAACCACAAGTATGAAGCATTTCATGATAGCATTACAGATAAAACGTATTTAGTAGATTGGGATAAAGAGAACGTAATAATTAATACTTTTAATGTAAATGATTCTCAAATATCCAATTCGATTAAAATGAAAAGGTATTCTCATGAAAATAACTTAAAATTCAACAACGGCTACGTTTATTTCATCAAATTAAACGACGCAGGATATAATAAACTGTATCGTTTTCAATTATGATTATACAAATCCGGAATAGTTGATCAGTCAATTCTGAATTTTCTAAACATACCCCCTGTACTGCATACTTCACCTCAAATTTATTCAACTATTACTTACTCGATATTCAAACAATTAGCCATAGTAGAAATGGTTCGTTTTGTGAAAGAATAAACGTTAACGTTAGGTTAAAAAGCTTTTGTGAGACTTATTAATTCAACATATTTGTAATTAATCAGGTCTATTAAATCCTCTTGCCATGAAAACAATCCTATTCGTCGTTCTTCTGTTTGGTTCCTTCTATTCATTTTCGGCTTACAATTCCCAAACAGAATATACAGATACATCAAAAATAGAACTGGTCACGAAAGTTGATAATGAATTCATACTCGACTATTTGTTTATTGACTCCGGAACATACGTACAACTATACGAAGTCAAAAAAGATTATTTTTTGAAAATCATTTCGGAAAATGATGTATCTACTGTATATCCTTTGAGATTTCAGGCTAAAAAGTTGTACCGTGATGTTCATGGAAATGTTTATGTCCTCACAGATGATAAAGCTTATGAAATTGAGTGTTCTACTTTTGTGATGATCAATAAACAGTATACGCTCCAAGAGTTTAAAGATCAAATCGAGTGCCTTATTACACAAACTCCTGATTACAGTATAAAGTTCAATCTTAAACAACTCCCACCGGAATACGATCTTATGGTTTATTTAAGCAATGGAGAATCTCGAAAAATGATTGATATAGACAATCAAGCAACAAGTAATATTATCCCATTTTACAAGGCATCAGAACGTCAAAAATATGATTACTTCCTATCTACAACGAAAGACAAAAGTCTGCACGAAGCAAATATGGACTATTATTCACGTAATCATAAACAAAAACAAATACATTTAATGAAAATAACAACAGTAGCTGAAGATTCTTTGGTCTATATTTTCGATCTGTGGAACAGTAAGTTATTTACATATTATTTGAATTCATTCACAGCAACTGAGCAAAAACTGGATTTAAAAGAAAATCACGAGTATGAAGTATATCACGATGAATTTTCCGGTGGCTATTATCTTATTGATACAGAGAAGGGAGTCTTAACAGTTCATTCCGTAAATAAGGAAACAGGAGCTTTTCAAAAACCAATAATAGTTCATGGGATGCAATACGAAAAAGACATCAAAATTAACAATGGATATGTCTATTTTCTAAAATTAAACGACGCGGGATATAATAAACTGTATCGTTTTCAATTGTGATTACACAAATCCGGAATAGATTGATAGATTATTCCGGATTTTCAAAACATATATACCCCCGTACTGCATACTGCACCCTCAATCTTATTCAATCTTAGTATTCTTTAGCTTATTATTTTGTTTTATTTGACGGACTATCCATTACCTCTGTTACTGACTTTGAAAGAATTACTTCGATAATACTTTCATCGAATTCTATGCTTTTGTACTGACACTCCACTTGTTTTAATAAACACTTCGTCATAATACTATTAAGTGCTAAATGTATTTCGTCATTTTTTGGGTCAAAAGTTTCTTCCTTAAATTTTTTTTTCGGATCAAATTTTATTGGTTTAATCTTTAATCCAGTATTCACCTTAATAATTTTGTCTTTAAATGAGGCTGTCAAATAAATGGCGGTTGCATTTGGGTTATACAATTCAACAGGAATTAATTGGCGTTCTTTTTTCAATTTGTCAGCCTCATTTGATGCTTTGATACTTCTAAATGTTTTCTCTAATTCGAATTTTAAATTTTTCATATTGTCTTTGTTTTTTTGATAATCACCCTGTATAATTACTAAACATATTCTATACTGCACCTCAAACTGGTTCAATCATTGCTTGTTTTGATATACAAACGATAAACGTGATGCATCTCCCTTGTATTCAAATCCATTTTGGAATATTTTAGTATTCCGAAACTATCAGAACACAAAGGGAGAGCATTACGTTATTATTTCAAATATGCAGTATGCAGTATGGGGGTATATTATTCTACATCATCATTCATATTGATTTTTGTGTAGAACAAATATCACTGGATTATTTTTTTTCTGTTCCTCTGACAAATGAGGAAAATAACCAATTCCCCTTCGCTCTAACTCTTCAAAAACAGTTGTGGCCTCATCACTATTTTTATATTTCGACTTATTATGCCTTTGAAAATCACGAGCTGTAACCCCAGCATTTCCACGAGATATCTTTATCAATTTACTATTTGATTTAAAACACCTAATCAGCCAGTTTTTTGCATGGTTAGCCAGATCCTCAGTTTCCTTATTTTCAAAAATATAAAAAAGTTTAAGATAAGAATTGACAAAATAATTTGACATCAATAGTGCATTATGCATTGTCTGTTCATTAACCACCTTATTTTTTCTGTCAGGGTTTTTGAGAACATGGAGGATTAATGCAATTTTCAAAGCCCTAGCGATTGCTTTTTCAAACATTGCGCCGTGTTCATTATCATCTGGAAACGTTTTTTGCCATTCCACCCAAAGCTCCTTTGCCTCATCACTCAACGAACATGAAAACTCCTTGTCTGCTTCAATCCATTTTAAACTTTCGTAAAAAATTTCTTGAACTTTCTTGTTGTAGATTTCTTTATTCTTTTTGTTTATTTCATGATGACTATATTCCGATTTGAAATTCATATCTGGGACTGCAAATATGAAACGCTCCTTGATCCCGTTCTCCTTATTCGATAGGAAATCCTTTAATGGTTTTAGCTGGATTCCTCCGACAATATTGAGGTACGGGGTATTAGTCTGAAGCATGAAATCTCTACCTTTTCTTGCTAATGTAACATCTTCCTGACCATATAATTCTAGAATAGTTTCTAAATCACCTCCGCCATTTTTGTAGGCATTCAACGAATTAAACAGTTGATTCAACTCATCCTTCTTAATAATCACCCCCAAAGGATTATAACCCAAAACATCAATAAGTGCCTCAATTGTTGTATCGCTAAGATACAAAGTTTTGTCAACAGGTTTGACAATTGTCCTAACGTCCTCCTTGTTTTTCTTGGCTTCCTTGATCTTCTTTCTATATTCGTTTTGATTTTGAATATTTGAAAGCCGCAGTTTTTTCTGTATTAATTCGCCCGGACTAAACACACATTTCATAGCTGGTGTTTTCTTCATCGAAGGCTCGCCCACAAGTGCTAAGAAAATATTTGGGTATTCACGCCATTCTTGCTTAGGGTGTATTGAAGCCGATTTACCGATACAAGTCGATACCAATGCTAAAAATAGAGCCGGCGCTTAGTCCGCCGGGCTATTTAGAGATAATTGGACATCATCGAGGTGGGATTTTACCCAATCCTCAAATAAATTTGTGTTGATTGTCGGAAACTCCTGATTTCCGTGAGTGATAAAATTTGTTTTCATAATTTAATCGATTTTATAATGTACAACCTTAATAATCCCATCTTCTTTTATAGATGAAATTTCGCCCAAACAGACTAATAATTTAATTTTGGAAGGAGGTAGTTTATAAATTTTGCTTGCTTCTTCAAAACCGATGAACTCTCGCTTCATCAAAGTATTATTTGTGCTCATTCCTGCCGATTTTTTGTTAACAATCATGTTTTCAATAAATCCACATATAAGTAACTGATCCTTTTTAATCCAATTACGAATAGTACTTTCACATACCTCGAAAGCTTTAGCAGCTTGTTTCGTGCTAAAAAAACCATAGTCCCAATTTATGTTTTCCTTTTTTCTCATCTAATTTTAATTTTAATAAAAATTTTATTGCCTTTTTTTTCTGAAACCAAGTCCCCTATTTTAATCCAATTGCGTACTGTATTAGGGTGAACTCCACCGAAATACTCGCAAGCCTCTCTGAGGGTCATTAATTTTGTTCTGTCCTCAATATCTCGTTCACTTAAAATCGTCCTCAATTCGATTTTAAGTTCCGCGACTATTGTTTCAACAATTTTTTTTATTACATTTTCCATCGTTTACCAATTATTAGTTCTTATAAATCTTGGACTCGGATCGAAAACCAAAATCAATTTTTGATCAGCGATCCACTCCATTACATCCCACTCTGAAAGATTAAACTCAATTACTGCGACACCCACCAATTTTAGAAAGGCGTCGTTTTCAATTCTTTTTTTCATAAACATTATTTTAAAGATTATGTCTATATATATCATTGAGGTGAGGGTACGGTGAGAGTTTTCATTAAAAACATAATTAAATACCTGAATTATAGCTAGATGCGAATTAATCACTCTAATAATCCTTGCCATGGTAAAAAATATATGTTGTATGTCCTTTATATGTGATTGATTGAATTCAAAATTCCTAGTTGTTGATTCTGGAATTTTGAATTCTCGATTGGCTTCAGAAATAATAAGTACACTTATAAAATGCTTTGTTTTAAAATAATCTAAATATTTCATTTTTGTTTGATATTAATTGTC
>CAIUKX010000493.1 GCA_903899795.1 uncultured Flavobacteriales bacterium | reverse complement strand
AGGCAGAAAGTGATCAGATTGAAGATTATAAAAGTTCTTCTCAGGGGAGATCAAAAGTTGTTTCAACCGAGTCCATGTCCACCGTATTTTATCAGACAAAATTAAATTCCTCAACACAGCGAACACAAAGAAGTCCTTCGCAACAGCAACAAAATCAAATGGATGAGGCTGTTAACTATTTTGAAAAATATGCTCCTGAATCATTTGAATATCATTACTATAAATATGTTTCTGGGAATTATGACATAAGTAGAATTGAGCATCTTAAAAAGGCCAATCAATTAAAGCCGAATAATACGGATGTCCATATTCAATTGGCTGCTTATTATATGATTATTAACGATACTGTCAATGCATCACTTTATTTAACAAAAATAAAGGAGATTAGCCGCTTGACAGATGATGTTGTAACCTATTCAAAAGATTTATTGCAATCGGTTCCAAAGAATGGAACGTTGATCACACACGGCTTTGATGACACATATGCCTGCGCTTATACACAACTTGTTTCAGGTTTGAGAAAAGATGTTCAGCTGATTTCTCTTGATTTATTGCAAAGTGAATCGTACCGAACCAAATTGAAAGAAAAAGGGTATAAACTCCCGACGAATTCCATTATTAATGTAGCTTATCTCACTTCGTTTTGTCAATTGAATGAAGTGAAAAATATTTCCATTTCACTTACTACTCCAAAAGAATATTTTTTAGCGATCGAAGATAAATTATTTGTTGTTGGGTTGACGTTTGAATACCATCAGTTTTCCTATAACAACTTACCGGATAATGATGTATTATGGACGAAAACAATGGGAAAGGAATTGGTCTACTCAGCCTTGAATGAAAAAGCGAAACAATTGTCGTCAAATTATTTGCCAATGCTTCTTCTGTTAAGTAAGAGTTATACCGATCAAGGTCAAACTGAAAAGGCAAAGGAGATTGATCTCGCTATTGAGAAAGTTTCGGTGCAATGCAGGAAATATGATAAAGTTCAAAAAATAAAGAAATCCTATTGATGCGCCTGTTCGGAACTCCATATAAAAAAATGAGTGATGAGGAATTGATGCAAAAGATTTCTCAGGGCGACAAGCGTTCATTTGATGAATTATACTTGCGGTATGCCAATCCGCTTTTGCAGTATTTCATGCGTATGTTATGGAAAGATCGTGAAAAAGCGGAGGACTTCGTTCATGATTTTTTTGCGAAGATTATTAACAAACCTGAGTTGTTCGATGCTTCACGTACCTTTAAAACCTGGATGTATTCTGTAGCGAATAATATGTGTAAGAATGAATACAAAAAACAAGAAGTAAGAAAAAATACTTCTTCGGGTTTGGATAATACTTATGCAGTTGCTGATTCCAATTCGAATGTTTTGAATGAAGTTCAGGATTTATTTTTTCAAAATGCATTTCAGAAAAGTTTGGGTGAATTGGAAGAAAAACACCGAGAAGTATTTTCTTTGCGGCATCAGGATGGTTTATCAATAAAGGAGATTGCTGATGTGATAGGTATCAGTGAAGGAACGATTAAATCGCGACTTTTTTACGCGACAAAATATTTATCAGAAAGTTTAAAAGAATTTAATCCAACAATTAATCGTTGAGAGATGGAACAGGAATTAGTAGACATAGTTTTGAAAAGATCATTCATTGAATTATCAAAAGCCGAGAAAGATAATTTGAGTGAATGGTGCTCGAATGAAGAAGAATTTGATCAGTTGAAACAGGTTTTTCTGGAAGTTGAGCGAATGAAAGAAGCGCAGCAGGAAAAAGTACGTCCAGAAACGAAACAAAGTTTAGATGCACTTTTTCAACAAAAACATAAAAAATCTCCCGTAATGCGGAATCATTCGGTGCTTTCGGTTATTTATCCAGCCGATAAACCATTTCACAAAAGACCGATTGTTCGAATTGCAGCTGTGGCTTTGATTTGTTTATTGGCACTACCATTTTTTAATCGCGAATCATTTGTTGATAAGCCGTTAACTGCTCAAAATAAAACAACTGTTTCATCGATTAAGAAGGATACAGATAAACAAGTTTTTAAATCAACCATTTCAGAAGAAGTAAAAGAATTACCTGTTATTAAAGAAAAAGTCCAATCTCAAATGGCATCGCCTTCACATATGGATGAGGTAACTGATTTTGAACATCATCTGGAAGCTCAGGCTCCATCAATGGCTGAAGGCGGAACACATCCCGACGGGATTTTTGTTGGAAGTACTGCTAAGTTATCACAAGCTGTAAGTGATGTTCCTGAAGCTTTGGATTTGCTGACAGCAGCATTTTAATTTGTTTTTTTTTAAGAAAGTTTAGGAATACAGTCAGTATTTGATCTGAAAAAAATGTATTTTTCAACCATGAAAAAAGCATTGTTAGTAGCGGATAGTGGAGGTACTCAAACCGATTGGTGTTACGTTGATTCATTAGGAGATCGCCATTTTTTTACTACTTCATCCTTTCATCCTTCCAATTGGAACGAAGATTTTTTCAAGGAATTTGCCGCATTTTGGGACTTGAAACCTGAAATGAAAAAAGCTGAAGTTCATTTTTATGGTGCAGGTTGTCTTCAAGAGACAAATAAAAAAAGAATCGGCACTTATTTTTCAGAATGGGGTTTTACGAACTATCACATTTTTTCCGATGTTGAAGGAGCTTGTCGCGCTTTATTAGGAAATGAAGCCGGAGTTGTTGCTATTTTAGGGACAGGTTCAGTCGCATGTGAGTTCGATGGAGAAAAAATTACGTCAATACACGGTGGTTTAGGATATTTGTTAGGAGATGAAGGAAGTGGCTATTATTTTGGAAAAATGCTCCTGTCAAGTTTACTAAACAATCAATTTGATGCTGAATTATCAGTGAAATTGTATGGATTATTAGGTGATAAGGGGGAGATTTTAAAGCAAGTTTATGGAAATGAAGGCAAGAAGTATATTAGTTCAATTCCGAAGTTGACTAATTCCTTGAAACAAGGGAACGAAGTTCTTCAGAATCTTCACAAGAATAATTTTGAATTGTTTTTAAATAATTGTTTTTCAGATGTTTGTGTTGATGGTGTTTCGCTTGGAGTTGTGGGCAGTTATGGGTATCATAATGTGGTTGAATTGACTGAAACTTTACACAAAAATAACAAGGAATTAAAAATTGTTTTACAGTATCCTATCAATTCTTTAACAGATTACACTCAAAAACAGACATTTTAA
Organism: uncultured Flavobacteriales bacterium; assembly: GCA_903899795.1. Taxonomy (GTDB): domain Bacteria; phylum Bacteroidota; class Bacteroidia; order Flavobacteriales_D; family Crocinitomicaceae; genus CAIUKX01. The sequence goes on along the minus strand of CAIUKX010000493.1, from coordinate 297 downwards.
TCAGTGAAAAGTACATTTTATAGTGTGTATTTTTTTTTCGTTTTGATAGAAAGGTATTTTGTCTATAATTTTGATCGATTGGTAGAAAAAATAAAAATAATTAAAATTAATTATGGAAATTGCATCCACTAAACTTTATAAATGGAAACTCTGATAATAAATTATTCACCGCAAACGCCGTTTATTCATTTTGATGCATCAACAGGCATTATGCAAATTAAGGGGAGATCGATTCCGGATCAACCTGATGAATTTTGGGGACCTGTACTAACTTGGTTTGATTCATATTTGATGAGT
>CAIUKX010000492.1 GCA_903899795.1 uncultured Flavobacteriales bacterium | reverse complement strand
CTTTTTCGTCCGGATTTCCATTCTCTCAAGTTACCCGCTGGCATCACCAAGTCGTCGTAAAACAAAGATTGATAATCGGTTATTAATATATTTTTCCCAGCTTTTACGGCACGGTGTTGAAAAGCATCATCTAATAATATTACTTGATTTTCGGGGAAATCAGTTTGAATTTTTTGAACGCCAACAGTCCTTTTTTCGCAGACAGCGATGTGAACTTGTGGGAAAAATCGGGTGACATATAATTTGGGTTCATCTCCAATATCTGAACTTTTGGAATGTGCATCAGCCAGAAAATATCCTTTTGTTTTTCTTCCGTAACCGCGACTGAGAATACTGACTTCGTATTTGTCTTTCAAAAGTTCTGTAAGGTAAGCGATATGAGGAGTTTTCCCAGTTCCTCCTACAGCTAGATTTCCAACACAAATTGATTTTTTCGGAATAGTATAGGAGCTAAAGATCCCCCAATCGTATAGTTTGTTTCGAGTGAAAGTTATTAGTCCATATATCCATGCGAACGGCAATAAGAGTAATCTCAATTGATGCATGAATCAAAAGTAGTAAATTTAATGTTGAGTTTTGAGTTTTGAATGTTGGATTAAATTATTGAATTAATTCAATTAAAAATTAAGCATTCAAAATTTAAAATTATTCGAGAGTTTCTCCATGATAATCGGAAACTGTTTGATCGGAAACGTAGTAGAAAATGTAAACCTGACAAACATCTCTCAGGAAATCAATTTTGCCGATTTCGAAGCGACTTATAGTGATTCCGGTTCTTTTTTCAATGTCTTGTTTCATTTCCTGGTATTTGTCGGGAGTGATGAGATCAATTCGATCATATGTTATTGTTTTGCGCGTTTCGTGTTTTAGTAACCATAAATTTTCCAAAGCATAGGTCATTCCTATTACAACACCATTAATCAATGCCATTTCCGCCACACTGATTTTATTAGAAGCTAATGCATTGACAACACTGATTCCGATAATCAAAAACAAGTAAGTCATTTCTTTGATTTCAATGGCATCTGTTCTATAACGAATGATTCCGAAAATCGCAAAAAGTCCCAATCCCATTCCTGTGTCGATATCTAATTTTTTCAGACCAAAACAAAGGAAAAACGTAATGAGTCCAATCAGATAATAAGTAAATAAATAATCTTTTCTTTTTGTTTTAGGGTAATATAGAAATCGGATAATAACCGTCAAAAACAGTAGATTAACTCCCAGACGAAATAACAATGTATAGAAATCAGTGTTGAACCAGGTGACATCGAATACTGAATCAGCTGATGTTTGGAGTGGAATTGAAATGTTAATCATGCTTATTGATGGATTTTAGTTTTAATAATTTTTCTTTGAATCGATTGTATTTGATGTTTTCCTTTCCATACAGTTCAATTGTCCCAACGCAATATTTACTCAACCGGTAGGGGCGAATAATGCTTGTTTTCATTAAACGGTAAAAAGGAGAATTTGGATTCACAATTTCTTGTTTTAATTCAGCAATCACCAAATTATTGAATTTTTTCTCTTGATCTCCCCATTTAAAAGCCAATTGAAAGTCTAGTGTTAAACGCTCTTTTAGTTCATTATTGACTAAAGT
>CAIUKX010000491.1 GCA_903899795.1 uncultured Flavobacteriales bacterium | reverse complement strand
GTATATGACGCGATGGTTCGTATGGCTCAACCTTGGTCACTTCGTTATCCATTAGTGGATGGGCAAGGAAACTTTGGATCTGTCGATGGTGACAGTCCGGCTGCAATGCGTTATACAGAAGCAAGATTAATCAAGATTGCTGAAGAAATGCTGGATGATTTGGAAAAAGAAACGGTTGATTTCAGTCCTAACTTCGATGAGAGTTTAACTGAACCTACAGTTCTTCCTTCAAAAATCCCTAACTTATTAATGAACGGAGCAAGTGGTATCGCTGTAGGTATGGCGACCAATATGGCTCCTCACAATTTATCCGAAATTGTAGATGGTGTGATCGCTTATGTGAACAACCACGATATAGAACCAGAAGAACTGCTTAAACATGTAAAAGCTCCCGATTTCCCGACAGGTGGAATCATCTACGGATACGAAGGTGTACGTGATGCATTACTTACGGGACGTGGACGTATCGTTATGCGTGCAAAAGCAGAAATCGAGGAAGTTGGCGGAAGAGAGCAAATTGTTATCACTGAAATTCCTTACCAGGTTAACAAAGCTGACATGATCAAGAAAACAGCTGATCTGGTAAATGATAAAAAAATTGAAGGAATTTCTGACATCCGCGATGAGTCCGACAGAAATGGAATGCGTATCGTTTACGAATTAAAACGTGAAGCGATAGCAAATGTTGTATTGAACAAATTATACAAATTTACTTCATTACAGACCTCATTCTCAGTTAATAATATTTGTTTAGTAGATGGGAAACCACAATTACTAAACTTAAAAGATCTGATCAAATGTTTTGTTGAATTCCGTCACGATGTCATCAACAGACGTACCATATTTGAATTAAGAAAAGCAGAAGAAAGAGCTCACATCCTTGAAGGATTGATCATCGCTTCTGACAATATCGACGAAGTAATTGCTATCATCAGAGCTTCAAAAAGTCCGGATGAAGCAAGAGAAAACTTAATGTCACGTTTTGCTCTTTCCGATATACAATCGAGAGCAATTGTTGAAATGCGTCTCCGTCATTTAACAGGACTGGAACAAGACAAGTTACGTACTGAGTACAATGACTTGATGGTATTGATCACTGACTTGAAAGATATCCTTGCACGTATCGAAAGAAGAATGCAAATCATCATTGATGAGTTAACTGTAGTCAAAGAAAAATACGGTGATGCACGTCGATCAGTTATCGAATACTCCGCAACAGAAATGAGAATGGAGGATTTGATTGCTGACGAAGAAGTAATCATTACTATTTCTCACGCTGGATATATTAAACGTACTAGTTTGAACGAATTCAAAGTTCAAAACAGAGGCGGAATGGGATCAAAAGGTTCTACAACAAGAGATAAAGATTTCCTTGAACACCTTTTTGTAGCAACAAACCACAACTATTTATTGATCTTCACTGAAAAAGGTAGATGTTTCTGGATGAGGGTTTATGAAATTCCGGAAGGAAACAAAACAGCTAAAGGAAGAGCCATTCAAAACTTATTAAACATTGAGCAAGATGATAAAATCAAAGCTTATGTTAAAGTTCAGGATTTGACGGATAAAGAATATGTTCAAAACAACTTTATCATCATGTGTACAAAAGAAGGTATCATCAAGAAAACTTCTTTGGAGGCATATTCTCGTCCAAGAACAAATGGTATCAATGCTATTTCGATCCGTGAAAACGATGAATTATTAGAAGCGAAATTAACCAGCGGAACTCACGAAATCGTATTGGCAACCAGCAATGGGCGTGCCATCCGTTTCAATGAATCAAAAGTTCGTCCGATGGGAAGAAATGCTTCAGGAGTTAGAGGTGTTACCTTGACTTCCGAAAACGACGCAGTAATCGGAATGATCTGTGCTGAAGACGTTCATTCTACTGTCTTGGTGGTTTCAGAAAAAGGATATGGTAAACGTACCTACTTAAACGATCCTGAAGACAACGAACCGGTTTACAGAATTACTAACCGTGGAGGAAAAGGTGTGAAAACACTGAATATTACTGATAAAACAGGACCACTTTTAGCGATCAAAAACGTAACAGATGAAGAAGATTTGATGATCATTACCAAATCGGGAATCACGATCCGTATGCATATCGACACCATTCGTACAATGGGACGAGCAGCACAAGGTGTTCGTTTGATTAACTTAAAAGGTACTGCAGAAATAGCAGCTGTTGCACGAGTTCCAAGAAGTGAAGATGAAGATGAAGAAGGAGTGGAATTTGTGGAAGGAATTGATCCGACTGAAAATGGCACGGATATTGAAAACAGCTCTTCAACAGAAGAAAATGAAGATGATTCTGTGGAATAATGAATTCAAATGCATCACTATAGAAATTAATAACAATGAAACACAATTTGATAAAATCAACACTATTAATAGGAACACTTGTATTTTCAGGTGTTTCTTTTGCACAAAAGTCCAATGAAACTTCTGCAGCTGTAGCTTATAAACGCTATCTAGCATCTATGGATGCTCGAGATTTTCCAGATGCAAAAAAAGCTCTCTTGGAAGCGAAAAAATTTATTGATCTTTCAACAGCACATGAGGAGACAAAAAACAGTGCAAAAACCTTCTGGTATGAAGGTCGAATCTATTCCAGTTTTCTCACTTTAGGAATGCTTTCAATGGATACATCCATAATCAAAGAGGCTGGTGATAATGCTCTCGACAAAGCAATAGTTGCTTTTAAGTCAGGATATACTGTAAGTGACAAATATGATGGAGATATCAGAGATGATGTCCATAACACCCATGTCTTTTTAGATAATATTTCAATGGGGTTATATAAAAGTGATAAATTTAAAGAAGCTGCAGAAACATATCTCACTGAAGTAAAATTGTTGGACGCTGTAAATGAGGTGGATACCAATGCTATTTTTAATGCAGGTTTGTGTTTTTGGAAGATTGGTGAATTTGAAAAATCAGCCAAACAGTACGAATTACTGACTAAATATCAATACCACGGTGCTGAAATGTATGCTTCAGCATCTGATGCCTATAGAAAAGCAAAACAATATGATGCTGCTAAAGCCATTATTTCCGAAGGAAGAAAAAAATATCCGCAAGACAAAGAAATATTATTGGAAGCTGTTAATACTGCTTTAGAATTAAATGATGCAGCTGGTGCTGAATCGTTGTTGAATGAGGCTATTGCTAAAGACCCAAAAAACAAACAGCTTCACTGGACTATTGGATCTATTTATATGGACCTAAAGCAATATGATAAAGCTGAACAAGCATTTAATAATGCTTTAGCTATCGATCCAAATTACGATTACGCATTACATTCACTCGGAGCGATGTTGATTAACCAAGGCGTTGATGCAAACAATCAGATTAATGATTTAAAATTAAATGATCCAAAAGTTAAAACTCTAGAGGTGTTTGCTAAACAATGTTTTAATAAGGGAATTCCTCCACTTGAAAAGTATTTGGAATTAAAACCAAAAGATGTAGAGGTGTTAACGATCATGGCTCAAGTAAATCGTTTCATTGGTAATACTGAAAAAGCTGCTGATTACAAGAAAAGAGCTGACGCTGCTAGACAAGGAAATTAAGATTTATAAAATTCATACTAAAAGGTTGTTCGTTTGAGCAACCTTTTTTTGTTTTTACATGGAAATTAAATATTTATTCCCTAACTTTGCACCCCCTAAAAGTAGGGAACTGTGAACTTTATTATCAAACAGTTAAACTATTCATCCTTTCGGGATTCATAAAGTTGCTCGAAATACAATTTAAAAAGCCAACATGGCAGAACAAAAAATTACAGGTCAAGGAAGTGCTGATTTCGATTGGGACGCGTTATCATTAGATG
>CAIUKX010000490.1 GCA_903899795.1 uncultured Flavobacteriales bacterium | reverse complement strand
TTGAAATGATAGAATAAAAAGCCAAGTCAATATGAATCAAAAAGTAATAGCCTACCAATTTTTTTTAATGATTTTCCTTCAGTTTTCACTTTTTGCTCAGGAAAAAGAAAAAAAACACCCTTGGTCAATTGCAGTAAATCTAACATCGATTATTCGAAAAGATCAAAGTAAAGGTTTCTTTCAAGCAAGTAGTTTTTTTCCAACTTCAAATCAGTATTTGTCTCTAGAACCGGGTAGAGAGATTAATAAGTATATTTCGATTGGTGTACCGCTTTGTTTTGGTTTAAATCACAGAAAAAATGGTAGTGCAATAGAAGAAAGGTATCCCTATGCAAGTTTTGGTTATAATTCAAATTGGCAAAACTATATTCCTTACAATGTAAATAATGAACCTTATTATAATTCGGTTTGCAATTACGGCGACCCTGAATTGAGTATTCCGGGACATGGCCAGGAAGTACAAACTTATGGCAGACCTGTGGATTTAGTTTGGCAAGCAGGAATTCATCCGAGGGTCTTTTTGATGAAGCCAAACAAAGTTTGCAGAATCTATGTGGGAGCCGCCTTTTATTATGGGGTTATGGATGTGTATAGGGTTGATAGTTATAGTACTTTTAGTCAAGGTACCGATTATTGGGTTTTTACGGGACAAAAAAATAGTATTTATCGAAATCCTTTTGCGATTATGAGGAACGAATTTCAGTTTGGATATGACTTTCAATTAGGTGATTATGTTCATCTTCAGTTGGAGGTGGGTCAAATTCATACCAAAGTAAAAGGTGGAAATAATATCGCGCCGGATCATATTTACTATTCATACCAGGGAGGTGAGAATCATCAGGTAGGTCAATTTTCCAATTCAAATGGTGATTTAACGAATTTTGGATCAGGAATTTTTAATAATATGTATTCAAGGTTAAAATTTTCAGTTTGTTTTTGATAATTTCTTTAAATAAAAAAAGGACCCGATTTCAACACACGGTGAAATCGAGCCCTTTTTTACTACAAACGATTAACGAATAATCATCTTACCTAAACCTTATTTGATAATATTCAATTTCTGAGTTGAAAATGAATTACCAGTAATCACAGTTACTTGGTAAATACCGTTTGCAAAGTTTTCAGTATTTACTGCATGAGTGATTAATCCTTTTGAGTTTTTCAATTCTTCACTATAAACAACTTGACCGATTGCATTTACAATACGGATGTTCACATTGTCTTGTCCATTTGAATTGAATTGAATCGTTGCTTGTTTCGAAGTCGGATTCGGGTAAATTGTGAATTTTTCTTCACTTGCCAATTGAATCAATCCAGCTGTTGCTGTAAAGTTAATGTTGTCAAGGAATGCATTGTTTCCATCAGCTGAAGTTCCTTTGAAACGAACTGCTACATTTGCTTGTCCTGCATATGCGCTAAGGTTTACTGTTTCATGTCTCCATTGTGATTCAACAGTTGGCATTGTAGGTACATATCCTGCAGTTTAAGCAGGAACAGTAGCTAAGGTTGCTCCTGATTTGTTGTAAACAGATGTCCATGTAACACCACAGTCAGAAGAAACTTCTACTTCCAATTGATCATTTGTTGTTGAATTTCGTTGAGCATAAGTAATATCGAAGTGCATCGTCGGAGCAGTTGCTGAAGCAAAAGTCATAGGTAATCCCAATGCCATTGTTTCAACATTTGGTGTAGCAGTACCGAACCAGTTAATTCCTACAGCTTGTGATGAATTATATCCAAATGGAGCTACTCCGAAATTCAACGAGTTTCCACCGTTATCGATAGTCCAAGAGCTAGGAATTGAACCGCTTTCGAACGTTTCTGTCAACATTGGAACTCCTGATGAAGGGTACATTGAGAAGTTCAAAGTGGTTGTATTGTTGGAAGAAACCAAATCAGTACCTGAGTTTGGATTAGAAACTACAATAGTCAAAACATGAGCCCCTGAAGTTGGAGCACCTATTTTTATTCCTGTTATTGTAAAGTTTTCATACGTTAACAAAGAACCTGTCCAGTTGTGAACTTTTTGAGTTACACCATCTACTTTGTAAGTGATCGTTGCAGATGTTAAGGTTGCAGTACCTAAATTTCCCAATACAACGCTAGGTGTAATACTGTCACAACCACCCAAATTTGGATTCAAGGATGCTGAATTGATCATTTGTTCATCAATTCCAGTTGTAGATGTAGCACATGAAGATCTGTACCCATACAAACTTGTTGCATTCGCTTGTCCTGTGTTTTTTATTGTACGATCTGGGCATACCATAAAAATCGTTGGGAATGCATTAATAGCATAATTACTATTGAATTGATTGATTTGGGCTGCTGGTGGATCAATGATCGGGTGAGAAACTCCAGTTACCCAGTTTCCTTGAGTTGTTCCATCAACACCGCTGATTCCGTGCAAAGCATTAGTTCCGGTTGTACCATCACCTTCGATTAAGTACACCATCACGTCGTTTGTTGTAGAACTCAAAACATTGGTTCCTCCAACCGGACCATGATTAGTCCAAAGTGTTTCTAAAGCACCTGTATTGTGGTAAGCCCAGCATGGAGCACACCAAGTTGCAGACACATCAATGTATACAGCTTTGCCGGAATTTAAGTCAGCATACATGTGATGACTTGCGCCATTGATATCAGACAAAGTCCAATCAGGAGCAATACTTCCATCTGCTAACTGTGCATGACTCTGAAGAGAAATGCTTAATAAGAGACTTGATAATAAAATAACTCTTTTTTTCATAGTTAATAATTTTTTGTAGTATAATGTAATAATGTTTATTGATGACTCAAAAGTAAACTCTTGTTAAATATTTAATTTTATGCTTTGTTATTAACGTTGAGTTCCTAAAACATCTTCAGATGAAAAAAAAATACGTATTGTTTGAAAAATGTGAAAAAAACTAAAACGAGTTAGTGTTTTTTAATTACTTTGTTTTTAAGTGATTAAGTATAATACTAAACAAATAGACCTAATAGGGTTAAAGATCTTCCATAATTGGATTGAAGCCAGAAATTGATCAATAGCGCTAATATTGTATTGCTTAAAGGTTAAATAATATTAATATTTTATTAGGTATATAAAGCTTATGTATTAGTTAATAGCCTTGATAATTAGCTGTTTGTTATTTGATGCTTCTCGAAACCTTTCTAGGCTATGAGTTCAGATGTGTTGGATTATATTACTCCTACGTATTGAAATCAAGCAAACTGGTAGATTTCGTGGAAATTGGATGTTAGAGCTAACGTATTGATTATAGCAGTTAGGAAATTGAATTAGTGTATTGAAAAAGTTGCTTTAACGAAAAAAGCCACCCTTTCGGATGGCTTAAGTTATCTGATGAAATATTCTATTTATTTGATAAGATCCATTTCATCAACAATGTGTTTTGCTCCCGCATATTTATCGATGATAAACAATACATAGCGAATATCAACATTGATAGTGCGTTGTAGTTCATGATCGAAAATAACGTCACCAGCCATTGCTTCAATGTTTCCATCAAATGCTAAACCGATCAATTCTCCTTTTCCATTCAATACAGGTGAACCTGAGTTTCCTCCGGTTATGTCATTGTCCGTTAAGAAACATACAGGCATGTATCCTGCTTTATCAGCATATTGACCGAAATCTTTTGCATTGTTCAACTCGATCAATCGTTTTGGTAAATCAAACTCTTCATCATTCGGTTTGTATTTCGCAACAGTTCCCTGAAGGGTTGTATAGTAATTTACTTTTGCATCGTTACGAGGATCAGCAGGTAGTGATCTTACTTTTCCATATGTCAAACGCAATGTACTGTTAGCATCTGGGTAGAATTTTCCTTTTTTATCAGCTAAACGTTCTCCTTCAACCAATAGTCGGTAAGCTTTTTGGAATTCAGCATCCAATTTATTTTGCTCTTCCGATCTGAATCGGTAGCGTGTCATAATATCGGAAGACAACATAAACAAAGGATCTTTCGATAATACTTCTGAAGTTGGATTTTTCAAGAAATTTTCAAGACTTTCTTTCGATCCAAAAACACTGTTGTTGAAAGATGTATTGATGAAATTGGTAAAGTCGTTGTTGTTATTTTTTGCCAATTCAGTCATCATTCCTGAAAGTCCTGCTTCGTATCCTTTTGTAACATAGAGATTCAATTGAGCAGCCAATACTTCTTTTTCCAAAGGAATGTAGAATGTTCCGTATAAATCGGTAACCATTTTTTGAATTTTCGCCAACGCTTCATCTTTTTTACTTCCAGCTGGTTCTTTGATATAATTTTCGATCGCTGTTCCGATTCTGTAGGTTACTACTGAGAAGTTACTTGTACGGATCAAGATGGATAAATAAGTGTCGTGACGTGATTTTAGATTTGTTTTAGCGTAGTAATTATTGATGGTAGCTACGACATTTCCATATACTGCTTTGTTTTTCTTTTTGTTCGCCCATTCGTTGAAAAGTGCTTCACGTTCTGCTTTTGTTTTAGCTGTTCCTGCTTTTGTCAAAGCGTCAATCATTCCCTGACGGTTTTTCCAGTAGTTAGCAACTCCTGCATATACACCCGCATAATTCAAACGAACTTCATCTGATTTATCCATGTACAATTTCATTTTATCCATTCCTAGTTTAGAAGCTTCAACCCAAGCAGGATAAGCGTACTTTACGTTTTGATCAATTCCCGCAGCAGGCATCCAACGGTTGGTTCTTCCCGGATATCCCAAAATCATAGCGAAATCATTTTCCTGAACTCCACCGATATTAATTTTCAGGTGTTGTTTTGGTTTCAAAGGAACATTATTAGGAGAATATTCAGCTGGATTTCCATTTGCATCTGCATAAATTCGGAACATTGAGAAATCGCAAGTATGACGAGGCCATTCCCAGTTATCGGTATCACCACCGAATTTACCAACACTGCTTGGAGGATTTCCTACCAAACGAACATCTTTGTAATCCTGATAAACGAAATAGTAAAATTCATTTCCCTGGAAGAACGAACGAACAGAAACAGTATATTTTCCACCTTCGTTGTTTTCTTTTTCTATAAGAGCAATTTCTTGTTGAATAGCTTTGCCTCTTTCGTCTTCAGACATTCCATCGTTTACTTTAGCAAGGATTCGTTTGGAGACATCATCCATACGAATGAAGAAACGAACATAAAGACTAGACGGTTTCAACTCATCTTTACGTGTCGGAGCCCAATAACCATTTGTCAAGTAATCTTTTTCAGGTGATGAAAGTTCAGCAATTGCATCATATCCACAATGGTGATTCGTCAATACTAAACCGTCTTTTGAAATTAATTCGGCTGTACATCCTCCATTGAATTGTACCACTGCATCTTTCAAACTTGAATGGTTGATACTGTAGATTTCCTCGGACGTCAATTGAAGTCCCATTTTTTGCATATCTCTGTGATTGAGACGTTCAATATTCATAAGAAACCACATTCCTTCATCCGCCCGGACAAGAGTGCTTAGTAGTAGAGTTGTAGCAACCAACAATAAATTCAAATGTTTCATTTTCTAATTTTTAATTTTTATAATTTTATTATAGCGGGGTAAATTTATCCAAAACTCATGGATTTTTATAACCGCTAATCACAAAGTGTGAAAATTTTATCAACGAAAAATGATTTCGTCGGCAAAAAGCCATGTTGGATTTCCTGCTCCCAAATGCCATGAAGGACACTTTCCGTAATTTTTGGCAGTTACTCTGATTTTTTTAATCGGTTCGTTCACACCGCTTTGAACGTTGAATATGTACGTCGCGTTTTGACTTTCTTTGGATGTTGTCGCATTTGAAGTTGATTTAATCGTTTGAAAATGGACTCCATCTGTCGAAAATTCATACGTAACAGATTGTGGAAAAAAGATCCATGATTTCATATCCTGAATACAACTCAATCCAATTTCTGTTATTTTTTTAGGTTCAGCAAATGTAATTTCAGCAACTAAATCCTGGTCGTTGTATCCTTGCCAATCACCAGTTCTGAATTCCTGTCCGCCAGTAATTCCATCTATTAAAGCATTTTTTCCACCAGCAGCATATTGATTGGAATAAGTAGATTTAATTTCCAAAGAAGTCGACGGATCTGTTTTTACAAATTCATTTTCAATTATTGCTCCTAAGGTTTTTGTATAGGGATTCACCAAGACAGCCTTGAATGGAGTTGTTTTTGAAATGGAGATTGGACTCGAATAAACAGGTGATTGCAAAGTTGGCTGCGATCCGTCAGTCGTGTACC
>CAIUKX010000489.1 GCA_903899795.1 uncultured Flavobacteriales bacterium | reverse complement strand
GGATTTACAGTGATTGTAGACGTTTGAGAGGCGGAACATCCGTTTACTGTTTTGGTGTAGGTAATTGTAGAAGTTCCTGCGGAAAGTCCTTGAATATTTCCGGAGTTATCGATTGTAGCAACGGATGTTGCAGAACTACTCCATGTTCCACCGCTTGTAGCATTGCTAAGTGGGGTGGTTGCTCCTGCACAAACAGTTGTATTACCAGTAATCGATGCCACGGTTGGAATTGGATTTACAGTGATTGTCAATGTTTGAGAAGCTGAACAACCACTTGTTGTTTTTGTATAGGTAATCGTAGAAGTTCCCGCGGAAAGTCCTTGAATGTTTCCGGAGTTATCGATTGTAGCAACAGATGTTGTAGAACTGTTCCATGTTCCACCGCTTGTAGCATCGCTAAGTGGGGTGGTTGCTCCTGCACAAACAGTTGAATTACCAATGATTGATGCCACGGTTGGAATTGGATTTACAGTGATTGTTAAGGTTTGAGAAGCTGAACAACCGCTTGTTGTTTTTGTATAGGTAATAGTAGAAGTTCCTGCAGAGAGTCCTTGAATAGTTCCTGAACTATTAACTGTTGCAACGGATGTTGTAGAACTGGTCCATGTTCCACCGCTTGTAGCATCACTAAGTAGGGTGGTTGCCCCTGCACAAACACTTGAATTACCAGTGATTGAAGCAACGGTTGGAAGCGTGTTAACAACAACTGAATGTGAGATAGAATTACTTCCTCCGCTATTTGTTGCAACCAATGTTGCCGAATATGTTCCTGCCGCTGCGTATGTAACTACAGGATTTGCTACTGTTGAAGTGGAAGGAGTTCCTCCGGGGAAACTCCATGCATAAGAAGTAGGAGTTCCGGTAGAAGTATTTGTATAGGTTACGGATTGTCCTGCACAGATGCTACTTGAACTTGAAGTGTACGCAGCTGTTGGGGCAGAGACTGTAGGTGTGTAGTGATATGCTAACCAAATGGTAATATTCATTAATAATTTTTGATGATTTCCGGAAGCGTCTGCTGTATAACCGTTGTATAAAACATCGTTAGGATCACCTGTCCCATCATCTGCAGGTGAACTGTCTCCGATAGCGGCCACTTTTCCATTTCCTACACGGCTATATGCGCAAAGAACATTCGTATTTCCAGGAGTTGTTCCGGTAGTGTAGATGACTCCTTTTACAGTTGAATTTTGAGAAGGAGTCATGGTCATTGTGGTACCATTTGACCATTTTACTTGTGAAACACTACCTGCTGGGCCGTGAAGAATACTATCGCCTGCAGCTACAATAACATTTGAGCTTGTTTGAGAGATGTTAGCTAAATCGAAATTAAATCCCAACGCATTATTTGCAACTCCGTTGTTTGAAATAAAATCGTTCCAGATAACCGGGGAATCGTAACCGTCGTTGTTTCGATCGCTGATGGTGTGATCAGAAATCAGAAATAAACCTCCGCCGTGTTCAACAAACTGCATCATGGCTGTTTTTTCCGCTGTTGTGAATAAAATATTAGGTTCAACCACAATGTAGACATTATAGTTACTTAAGTCCTGTGGATTGGAAGTATTTCCATAGGTGATCTGACCGTTATAAGGTAGAGATTCGACAATAAATCCTTTTTTTGCACAGTCAATCCCCCAATTGGAGAGTGAACCAGTCCAATAGGTTTCCGGAGTTGAAGCTGTTATACCGCTTTGTGCAGGAGTTGGAGTTTTTTGAGCATTTGCTTCGTTGGTTGAACCACTTACGGTTGCATTTGGATTCCAAAGCAGATTCCATTGATCGGCATCAATTACCCAATCAGCATTACCAGCGGTTTCCGCCTTTTTGTTATCAAAAAGTATTTTTGTAGTTTGTGAAAAGCTTGGCAATGCCAAAACAGATAGTACCAAAAGCAGCACATTTTTTTTCATAGTTGTTTATTTTAGCGGATTCAGAAATTTTGGATCTTAACGAATTTACAATAAATTAATATATAATTAACATTGAGATTTGTTAATTTTTTTTTTAATGCGTTTAGTAAGATTGATAAACGGGTTTAGTGATGTTAATTAAAATTCCATGTTTACATTTTAGGCTTTTACGATGATGATATCACTTAATTTTGTTGTGTAACAAGGCGAAAGTTTTTCTTGTTTCGTTTTCCAAACCCTTTTTTGATCTTGAGAAGCCAATTTGATTTTTCTTTCTCCAAAAGAATTGTTTAATCGATCCATGACGTTCATCAGTTGAACATGTTTTGGATTACTATTTTCAAAAATAGAAAGTTGAAGTTGATCCACGGGTGAAAAATCCATCATGATGACCCCCATTCGTTTATAGGAATAACCTTCTTTGAAAATTAGTTGTAATGCCTGTTGTGCAAATTGAGCAAGCTCTATGCTTGAATTGGTAGGAAAGGGAAGTTGCATTAAAAAACTTTTTCCGTATTGAGAGAGTTCCTTGCGCTGACGATTGGTTTGAATATATACCATCAGTGAATTACAACAAGAATTTTGTTTACGAAGTCGTTCCGCACAAATCACAGAAAAGCTTGCGATACGTTCTTTCAGGTAATTAAATTCAGTTATGTTTCGTTCAAAGGAACGGGAAACTGAAATACTCTTTCGAGGTTTGATTTCATCCAATTGTATAGAAGGGATTCCGGATAAATCTTTTTTTAATCGCAGTTCGATTACGGACATGTTCCGTTTTACCCAATCATCCGATAGTTGAGTGAAATCGTAAGCTGTTAGTATTCCATGTTTTAGCAAACGGGCAGCATGCCTTCTTCCGATACCCCAAACATCTTTCACAGGTAACCATTTTAAGGCTTTGACTCTTTTTTCTTCAGTGTCAATTACATAAGAGTTCTGGGTTTTATCAGGGTATTTTTTAGAAATGTGGTTGGCGACTTTTGCTAAAGAATAGGTAGGAGCTATTCCGACACTTATGGGAATTCCGGTACACTGCTTTACTTTTTTTTGAATTTCGGCACCGTAATTTACTAAATTATAATAATCGAATCCGGTCAATTCCATGAAGGTTTCATCGATACTGTAGACATCGCATTTAGGGGTGAATTCTCTTAATAAATCCATGACCCGGTTGCTCATGTCACCATATAGAACATAATTTCCCGAAAAAACGGAAACATTGTATTGCCTGAAAAAAGATTCGTATTGAAAAGCAAGCGCTCCCATAGGGACTCCTAATTCTTTGGCTTCATTGCTTCTGGAAATAACGCATCCGTCATTATTGGAAAGTACAACGATCGGTTTTCCGATAAGATCTGGACGAAATACCCGTTCGCAGGAAGCAAAGAAATTATTACAATCGACAAGCGCGTACATATTTAAACTGTTTTAATAACATGAGTTACAATTCCCCAAATCTGAAAATCATTTTC
>CAIUKX010000488.1 GCA_903899795.1 uncultured Flavobacteriales bacterium | reverse complement strand
CTCATCCATTACAGAACACTAGAACTAGAGTTAAACAACCTGCTTCTCGGTCACAATGGAAAGCTTCGAATCGGGGCGAGTACAACGATTGCTCAATATATTCTCCCCCCTATTTTAGCCGATTTTCGTCAAAAATTTCAAGACATTGAAATCAGCATGATCATCCATAATACTGAACAAATTGAACAAGCTTTACAAGACAAAGAAATCGATTTCGGCATCATCGAAGGGAGATCCAAAAACACCTCTTTGATCTATACCGAATTTGTCAAAGATGAAATTGTCCTGACCGCCAGTACAACTCATCCTTTATCTAAAAAGGGAAGTATTCAACTCATAGATTTACTAGACATTCCGCTACTTTTGAGAGAACCGGGTTCAGGAACGTTGGAAGTTATCGCTCACGCACTGAAAACACAAGGAATAAAACTTTCTCAATTAAAAAATGAAATGCAATTGGAAAGTACAGAAAGTATCAAGTCGTATTTACTGCACTCCGATTGTATGTCTTTTCTTTCCACACACTCTATTTTTAAAGAACTAAAAAACAAAGAGTTTTGCATTATTGATGTTAAAAACCTTTCCATCGAGCGGTATTTTTATTTCATTCAATCACAAGATGAGACACAAGTTTTACCTGATTTATTCATGAAGTTTGCAAACAACCATAACTTAAAGTTATAAGATATTACTATTTACTATTTGCAATATCCTTAAAACAAAGTTATTTTTGTAAAGAAGTAATATGACTATTTCTACAAAAAACAAAAATGGGTACTGAAACTCCTTTTGTGAATAAAAACATCATCATCCGAAGGGTGATTTTTATCGCTTTGGGATTACTTTGCCTAACGCCTATTATTTCAGCACCAATTGCTTTGGTAATGGGAATTTTAATGGCGCAATTCATAGGACATCCTTATCTCTATTTAAATAATAAAGCCACACAATATTTATTAAAAATATCAGTCGTTGGCCTGGGCTTTGGAATGAATGTCACTTCTGCTATGAAAGCTGGAAAAGAAGGGTTTACTTTCACAGTTATCTCCATTTTTGGAACATTAGTGATTGGATTTCTTCTCGGAAAACTGATGAAAGTAGATAAAAAAACATCCTATCTAATTTCATCCGGAACTGCCATTTGTGGTGGTAGTGCAATTGCTGCTATTTCTCCTGTGATAAAAGCGGAAGAAAATCAAATATCAGTAGCGTTGGGAACCATTTTCATCTTAAATTCTATCGCACTTCTTCTCTTCCCTGTCATCGGACACTTATTAGGAATGTCGCAAAATCAATTTGGCCTGTGGTGCGCCATTGCAATTCACGATACCAGTTCTGTAGTCGGTGCATCCAGCAAATATGGCATTCAAGCCTTGGAAATAGCAACTACTGTAAAATTAGCCAGAGCGTTATGGATTATTCCTGTAGCTCTATTCTCAACATTTTTGTTTAAAAGTAAAAGTAGTAACATCAAAATCCCTTATTTCATAGGTCTCTTTGTGGTTGCGATGATTATCAACACTTATGTTCCTTTCGTTCAGAAAATAAGTCCTTCTATTGTTTCAATTTCCAAAGCAGGATTGACACTTACTTTGTTTTTGATCGGAGCAGGTTTATCTAAAAAAGTACTGCAAGCGGTTGGTATAAAACCTTTGTTACAAGGAGCTCTTCTTTGGCTGATTATTTCTGCAACTGCTTTATGGGCAATATTAACTGTAGCATCCTAAAAAAATAAACGATGATTATTCGAGAAGCAAAGATTGAAGACATAAAACAAATCCAGATCGTGCGAAATTCCGTGAAAGAAAACACATTATCAAACCCTAACTTGGTAACTGATCAAGATTGTGAAGAATTTATTACAGTAAGAGGAAAAGGATGGGTTTGTGAAATCAATGATGAAATTGTTGGTTTTTCGATTGCAGATCTTCAGGAAAATAATATTTGGGCTTTATTTTTAAAACCTGAATTTGAAAAACAAGGCATCGGAAAGCTACTGCATGAAAGCATGCTTAACTGGTATTTTGATCAGACTAAAAACAATCTATGGCTAGGTACTGCACCTAACACCAGAGCCGAAATGTTTTACAGACGAGCAGGTTGGACTGAAGTCGGAACACATGGAAAAGGTGAAATTATATAATTACCCCCTTTATTAGGACAGTTTCTTGTCAAAAATAAGGTGTTTTTAGCATACATTTTTCATCTTTTCAAAACATTCATTAGGAGTT
>CAIUKX010000487.1 GCA_903899795.1 uncultured Flavobacteriales bacterium | reverse complement strand
GCATTGTTATCAAACCAATATCCTTCTTCATCTAAATCAGCTTCGGTAGATAATTTTTGAAGTTTGCGGAAATATTTCTCAGCAACTTTAGTAAACGCCTTTTCATCGGAAAGAATATCTTTCAACTCCAACGTTTTTCCATCTTTCTTGTTTACCAAATTATACACAGAATAGCCATTCCCATGTGCTCCTCCCATAAAACTGTAGATATCGTAATTTACTTCTGCAAATTCTTTAAAATTGGTATCCACTGAAACAGAACAATCATACTCCCACAACATTGGATAGTCATTGTCTATCAATGATTCCATTGCCATTTTTTTGAAATCCTTCAATAAGCCTTGAAAAAAAGCACCATCTAATTTCTGAGTCAAATCAACACTAGAATCTTCTAACTGAATTGAAGAAGCTACCGCACTTTTTATGATTTCATTTATTGAATACTGGTATACTTCCTGCGGATCCAGAAAATAAATATATTTAAGTGTAAAAACACCTGAATCAGAATGATCTGGTAAAACCATTGTTTCCTTTATCGTCGAATCAATCAATTGACTTTGAATTGATTTTTCTTCGGTTTCATTTTCACTTGTTTTACTGCCAGTCGAGCTGCAAGCTGCCAACCATAGAATGGAAACATAAATGAATCCATTTCTTATTACTTTGAGTTTTTCTTTCATTGAGTCTTTTTTAATATTTATAAACCGAACGCAAATGGCACCAAATCTTTTATCGAATGAAAAACAATTGTCTTGCCGATTTGATTCACCAATACAACTCTAATGTTTTTCTCCTGACGCATTTCTGATTCCAACATCACCTGACGGCAACCTCCGCAAGGTGATAACAATTTATCTTCTGGCACCAAATCTCCTTTTGCCACCACAACAATTGTATCAATTTGTTCTTTCGGGTGATTTGCTCCAACATAAAACAGAGCTACACGTTCAGCACATAATCCAGATGGATAAGCAATGTTTTCCTGATTATTTCCTGAAACAATTGTTCCGTTTGATAATAATACAGTTGCCCCAACATGAAACTTACTGTAAGGAGCATAAGCTGTTTCGCACATTTGATACGCTTTTTCAATCATCCCTTGTTCTTGCCCCGACAAGCTGGACCAATGTTCATATTCTTCGTAGTAGATTGTTATCTCTTTGTTCATTTTGTAGTAACTATTTGAAGGTTAAAGATAGTTTTTTTTAGAAATTAGATGTTTAGAAATTGGATATTAGACACAAGACTCCAAGACACCAGATTTTAAGACTAAATTTAGGTTGATCAGGAATACTATATTTCGATATAACTTTACTGAAGTCGAAATGACGAATACTCCAGATTTATCTATCTCAGGTATTGAAATCTTAAGTCTTTCTGTCTTAGATCTAAAAGGCATTTGGTATTAATTCACATTCTACGTAAATTTGTCGCTGATATGATACAATACAAGAAAGTTGCTTTTTATACATTAGGTTGCAAGCTCAATTTTTCGGAAACATCTACTATCTCAAGATTATTTGAAGATGCAGGTGTTGCCAAAGTTGAATTTGAGGAAAAACCGGATATCTATGTGATCAATACCTGTTCGGTTACTGAAAATGCAGATAGAAAATGTAAGCAACTGGTAAAAAAGGCACTCAAAATAAATCCGGATGCATTTATTGCCATCATTGGTTGTTTTGCTCAATTAAAACCCGTTGAAATCGGTAAAATCCCTGGGGTTGATTTGGTATTGGGTGCTAATGAAAAATTCAACATTCTTGAACATTTGGATCAAATCGAACAAAAAAATGAAGTCGCAAAAGTAGATTTCGACAATATCAAAAACACGAAAGAATTTGTTCCTGCCTTCTCCTATGGCGATAGAACCAGATCTTTTCTGAAAGTTCAGGATGGTTGTGATTATTTCTGTACATTTTGTACCATTCCGCTCGCAAGAGGAAAAAGTCGAAATGCTTCTATTGAATCAACCATAAAAGAAGCAGAGAAAATCGCTGAAATGGAGATCAAAGAAGTCGTTCTAACAGGAGTAAATATTGGTGATTTCGGTCAGGGTTCCGATGAGAATTTTTTCAAATTGGTGAAAGAACTGGATAATGTTAAAGGAATCGATCGCTATCGAATTTCATCCATTGAACCGAATCTGCTTAGTAATGAAATCATTCAATTCACATTAAGCGAATCGAAACGATTTGTCCCGCACTTTCATATTCCACTACAATCGGGAAGTAATCGAGTTTTGAAAACGATGCGCCGAAAATATGTACGTGAATTGTATGCTGAACGTGTAAAATACATTAAATCACTTCGCTTGGATTGCTGTATCGGTGTCGATGTTATCGTAGGATTCCCTGGAGAAACCGATGAAGAATTCATGGAAACAATCGATTTCCTTAAAGATTTGGATGTTTCTTATCTTCATGTTTTTACATATTCGGAAAGAGCGAACACCACTGCTGTAAAATTAGGTGAGGCCGTTCCAATGGATGTTCGCAGAGAACGTAGTAAAATGCTTCATATCCTTTCCGATAAAAAGAAACGTGCTTTTTACGAAGAAAACAAAGGCACTTCACGATCTGTACTTTTTGAACACGAAGAAGACAATGGAATTATGTACGGTTTCACTGAAAATTACATCAAAGTGAAAGTTCCTTACAACAGTGAATTGACCAATACATTCCAAACCGTTCACCTCGACGAAATCGACAGGGATGGAATCATGAAATGTACTATTCTGCAGACTGTTGAGAAATAGTATTGATGGTACGGATTTCCAAAATACACCACATCGCCATTATTTGTTCTGATTATCAAAAGTCAAAACAGTTCTACATAGAAATTTTAGGCTTCAACATTATCCAAGAAGTCTATCGAAAAGAACGTGATTCCTATAAATTGGATTTGGCAGTCGGCAATCAATATGC
>CAIUKX010000486.1 GCA_903899795.1 uncultured Flavobacteriales bacterium | reverse complement strand
TTGTTGTTTATTTCCAGTACTACTAAAACAGATTCCCATGAACATTCAACTCAACGATAATAACTTACATTTACGATTTGCTCCACTGACCTTAACTCGTCCGGTTGGTAACTTGCGTATGGGAATTTTTACCAACGATGAAAGATGGAGTTTTTTCCTTCCGGAAGCGGTGATTACCTACAACACAGAAAATTATCTAACAGGAAAATTCGCGAAAGCACTCGGAGACATCATCGAAGTGAATGCTTCTGTTATTCCTAATCCCGAAATCGTTGAAGCTGTTTCCTCTCTTCAACAAAATCAGGAATTAGTACTCGGGGTAAACTGGATTGCCCGCAGAGGAAGTGGTCTGGAGAAAATTAATTACACAGGTGCTAATCCAACACTTGTTTCACAACGCTGGCATTTGTACCAGAAAAACGATGAAGTACTTCGTCAGGATTTCGCTACAATTACGAATGGGAGAAGCTCTCAAAAGATTTCAGATTCAAATACAATTCTAGGAGATCCAAGCTTGATTTTCCTAGAAGAAGGAGCTGTGGTTGAAGCATCGATTTTGAACACCAATTCAGGACCGATTTATGTAGGCCGAAATGCCGAAATCATGGAAGGTTCGATCGTTCGCGGTCCCTTAGCTATGAATGAAAGCAGTGCTTTAAAACTCGGTACCAAAGTATATGGAGCTGTGACACTTGGACCTCATTGCAAAGTCGGAGGAGAAGTCAATAATGTCATCTTTCAAGCTTTTTCCAACAAAGGTCACGACGGATTTTTGGGCAATGCTTTAATCGGAGAATGGTGTAATTTGGGAGCAGATACCAACACTTCTAATCTGAAGAATAACTACGGAAATGTAAAAACCTATTCCTTCGAAACCCAACAAGAAGAAAACACCGATATTCAATTCATGGGTGTGTGTATGGGAGATCATAGTAAATGTGGTATCAATACGATGTTTAATACCGCAACAGTTGTTGGAGTTTCAGCAAATATTTACGGTGCAGGTTTCCCTGATAAATACATACGCTCTTTTACCTGGGGAGGTCCTGAAGGTACTGTTCCATTCTTGTTCGACAAAGCAATTGAATATGCTAACAACATGATGAACCGCAGACATTTGAGCATTTCAAAAGATGAAGTAAGTATTTTGAAAACAATCGCTGAAAAGGAGTTTTGAATAATGTTGAATTATGAATGTTGAATTTTAAATTAATTAAACATTCATAATTATTTCTTAAGCGCTCGGTCCATTTCACGTTTATCGTCCTTCTCTTTCAGATCATTGCGTTTGTCATGTAATTTTTTCCCTTGTGCACAGGCAATATCAAGCTTTGCCCACCCCTTTTCAGACAAGAACAAACGAAGCGGAATCAACGTATTTCCTTTCACTTTTAAAAATCGTTCTATTTTATTGATTTCCTTTTTATTGAGCAGTAATTTTCGATCGGATTTCGGTTTATGGTTGTAAAATGACCCGTTTTCATATTCAGTGATCGACATGTTACGAATCCAGATTTCTCCTCTTTCAAAAAAGCAAAAAGCCTCTAAAATACTCGCCTTACTCATACGGATACTTTTAATCTCCGTTCCAGACAATTGCATCCCAGCTGTGTACGTTTCAAAAAGGTGATATTCAAAGCGGGCACGTTTGTTACGAATATTTATTTCTTTTTGTGACATCTTGCAAATTTAGCAAAAACTT
>CAIUKX010000485.1 GCA_903899795.1 uncultured Flavobacteriales bacterium | reverse complement strand
ACGAATTAGATACTTATGAAATAAAATACATATTGGAATATGGTACAAAATATCCGAATGGTTATAATTTAACTGACGGTGGACAATTAAGAGGTAGTTTAAAAGGATATAAAATTCTTCTAGATGAATCTGATATTGTATTACCGCCTATTAAAGAAAAATTATCATTGAAAAGAAGTGACTATACTAAATTGTTGATTTCTGAAAGATTGAAAGCATATAGAGGTAATCCCAGTGTTCGTAAAATTCAAATGGAATTAACACAGAGACAACATCTTACTGTAAAATTTGAAAGATTTAAACATGTCGTGATAGATGAAAAAAATATAGATAAATATATATTCACCCTCACCCATAATAAACATAATTATCAATATGTTAGAGTAATAATAGATAAATTACAAACTGATTTTATTGGTAAATATGAAAATATTCAAGAAACGCAAAAAAGAGCATATAATTTTATTCAAGAATTAATTAAATGGCAATGTAATCAAATTGCGGGAAACCATCCTTAGAGCCTTCACTACCACTCTATTATCGAAAGATTTTAGAGGAACTCGGTTAATTGCCGACCCCAATGGTAAAAATGTGAAGGATTGGGCAATCCGCAGCCAAGACCCTAAACTCGCTATGATAGAGCATGGGTAAGGTTCAGAGACTAGACGGTTACATGTCTTAAATGATGGTCTAATCAACCAGATAAGGCACAAGGTATAGTCCAATCCTAATACGAAAGATTAGGTGGCTGGTATATAGCCTATAAAATACAAACGGAGATGAATCTTCATTTTGCGCAAGACGCAGAATCTGATGCAGAGTTAAAAAATTTAGCTGCAGTACCATACCAAATTATAAGTCCAGCAAATAATGCTTCAATTGTTGGAATTTATCAAGATTCTTTGCTAGGATGTTATCGATTTACACGAGAAAATATGCGATTTACGCCTAGAGAAGCTATGAATTTGTTAATGATGTTTCAACGTGTAAATATTGATGAATTGTTTTCAAATAAAGATGGAATTATTACTAATTTTGATATATTAACTCAAATTATGCCTCCATTGACACTGAAATATAAGACAAAATTATTTAGTGATGATGAGAAGGATGATAGCACTCATAAATCAAATAATGTTATTGAAATCCGAAATGGAAAATATATTCGAGGACAGATGGAGAAGGGTGTTCTCGGTGCCGGCTCCAAAGGTCTGCTTCACCGTGTATGCAATGATTTCGGTAACATGGCTTCTGCTGATTTTATTGATGATTTGCAAAATGTGATTACTGAATATTTGAAGGTAAGCGCATATAGTGTAGGTGTAAGTGATTTGATTTTGGATAATAAAGTAGACCAAAATATTATTAAAATTATCGCGGAGAAAAAAAATGAAGTTAAGAATTTGATAGACCAAGTACAGTTAGGCATTTTTGAAAATAATACAGGTAAGACGAATGAAGAAGAGTTTGAGACTAAAGTAACAAATATTTTGAATCAGGCATTATCCGAAACTGGTAAAATTGGATTGAAGAATTTAAGTAAAGATAATCGTTTTGCAATCATGGTAAATTCTGGATCAAAAGGTAGTGATTTAAATATTACATTTATGATTTCATGTCTCGGACAACAAAACGTGGACGGAAAACGAATTCCTTATGGATTCGATAATCGCACCTTACCACATTTCACAAAGTTTGATGACAGTCCAGTTGCACGAGGATTTGTTGAAAGTTCATATATTAATGGCCTCAGTCCTCAAGAATTGTTCTTTCATGCAATGGGTGGTCGTGTAGGTCTTATTGATACTGCGGTTAAAAGTGTAACATGGGAAACCCCTATTATAATTATTGAGGATTCCCAGGCAAAATATACTGAAATTGGAAGATGGATTGATTTACAATTAGATGATGCGAATAATAAGTTACACGTTCAACATTTTACAGAAAGACAGATGGAATTGTTGAATATTAAGAATGGTTGTGTATACATTCCAACAACAGATGAGAATGGAGAAGTTACGTGGGGAGAAGTAACTGCAATTACTAGACATGATCCTGGAACACAATTATATGAAATAAAAACATATGGCGGTAGAAACGTTATTGTTACTGAAAGCAAATCATTATTAATCTGGAATTCGGAGACAAAGAAATTAAAAGAAATGCTTACTCCAGATATTAGAATTGGAGACTGTGTTCCAGTTACCATGACATTATGCGAACCACCAATTATAGTTAATCGAATTGAAATGTCTAATTATCTCCCTAAAAATGAATACGTATATGGCACAGATTTTAACAATGCGGCGAATATGATGTATAATGCAATGAAGAACAGATGTCATATTTATTCTGGATGGTGGAATGAAAATAATGGTATT
>CAIUKX010000484.1 GCA_903899795.1 uncultured Flavobacteriales bacterium | reverse complement strand
CTATCAATTTCGTCGGTGATTTCAGAAGTTGAATAACTGTTGAAAGGAATATAATTGGCATTCATCCGCAGGAGATAATCCAAATGACTTACGTTCGAAAGAATTTCATTGAATTTGGAATGGTTTCTCAAAGTATCCATGTTGGCTTTCATTGCGGTCAACGTATTCAATTCCAAAGTAACCGAATCAATCCAATTTTGGACCACTTCCTTGATCAGTCCTTTTGGTTCCACATAATTCATTGCCTGCGGATAATCGGCAGCAATTTTTTTCTGCAGTGCATTGATTTTATCCAAATTCTCTTTGATCTTATCATCGTCTTTTTCAAGTGTCGCGATAACTTTATCATTCATTTTATCTAGCTTGGTCAGCAATTTCACATTCTCTTTATCTTTGGCCACAGAGAGCGTGTGATGTGCTTTATCATAATCCTTGTCTTGTTTGTAATACACTTTCTCTAAATCCTTGAACAGTTTTGTGTATTTGATAATCGTATCGTTTTTGGCACTCAATGCAGGATATTTGCTCGGTTCAATCTCAAAAACACTTCCACGTGCTATTTTCTGCAGATTTTTGTCACTGATCAAAGCCAGGTAATTGTAATAATACAACGCTTTGATCGTAGGATTATACCGATTATATGCTCCACCCTGATCACCATAAATAATCAGTTGCTCCAAGTAATTTGTTTCGACAAAATCGTTGGTAATTACCTCAAAATCCTGACGGTTACTTTGCGGTTGACCCAATAATACGATAAGCGTGTCTTGAGGTTTGGAAAACTCCTCGAGAGAGATAAAATCATCACGCAATTGCCACATCGGGATAATCGGTAAATGTGACAACAAAAAAGAATCGGAATGAATCAAAAAGAATTCCTTTTTTGGCTCTCTGACAAAACCTATTTCATTTTTATACGATGGTTTTTCATCGTATCTCTTTCTTCTTCCTTTTTCTCTCGTTTTTCCAATACCTTTTTTTCACGCTTCTTTTTTTTAAAGCTCGTTTTCTTGTATACTTTCGGTTCGTAGGGTTTAAGATTCGTCGGAATTCTTCCTATGTATCCTGAATCCCAGGTCGGGTCCGCCAAATACCATTTTTCATCAATCCGAAGCGCTATCCAGGCATGTTCTTCTTTGATGGCTATTTTCCCCGGAAGCCAGTGTGCATTGTGGATATATCCATTGACCGTTTCGCTTTTGATTCCCAGTTCATCCAACATCGCTTTCATCAATTCAACATAACCGTTACAAATAGCTTTTTTTGATTTGAGAATTGTTGATGGATCAACTCCTGTCAGGTATTTTTCACTTTGGAGTAAATCATAATCGTAGGCAATATTTTCAGTAATCCATGTATAAATTGCATCCACTCTGTCTTTATCTGTCAATTTTTGTTGCGTCAAATAATGAGTCAACAAAGGAATGGACCGACGAATTTTACGGGGAATTTTTGAATCTGCTTTTTGTGAAATTGAAATTGAACTTACGAAAAGTAGGCAGAAGATTAGAATGTTTTTCATGATTAGATTCTTTAAGCGGTTGCAAAGATAATAGAAAGAATTTATCTCCATAATTCCTTGGGAAATCACATGAAAATTTACAACATAAGATAGCAGAAGGTTATTTATATGCTTTCGGGAACTTTACTCCAAAGTTTCATAAGAGACATAAGTATTTTATTAATCTCTGCTTTCTTTAAATTATTGAGTATTAGTATATCGCAAAAGACAAATTATTTTCTTCGAAGCAAACTTTAAAATGCGCCTCGATAAATCCTTTCGGGACCCAAACTTCGCAAGATGCGAAAGATATTTCTAGTGTCAGAGTCCGCAGGACGAGTTTAGAAATATCCGCATCGAGAAGGTTTTGGGTGATCGGATTTGTCAAGCGCTTGATTTTTGGTACTTTTCATCAAGGAAAAGTACGAAAGAAATTATTTTTCTAAAGCGTTAAACTTGATTTGTTGCCTGAATAGAAGTAGTTTATGACCGTCGGATTATTAAAAGTAGTATATTCTCCTATAGGAAAGTTCCCGATAAGCATTTTTAATTATCAACTCTTAGGGAAATAAATGTGTTTTGTATTTTTCTTATGTGGTGGCTTTAATTTAATTAGTATCCCTACTAAACTGTTTCTTAATCTTACAGTAACAAACTTTCATTCTGAATTCCATACTTTTATCAAAAAAAGATCATGGGCAAATTGTTTTTATTTACAATCCTGTTATTGGCTGATATAGCGCGAAGTCAAGTATCACTGAACATTCATCCCGCTTTATTGCCACATCTGGATCCTTCATTGGCTCCATTTTATCATGGTGTTGCCAGCGGAGATCCAACGGAAAAAAGCGTCGTAATCTGGACAAAAATAACACTCGATACATCCATTTCATCAGCAACAGTGACGTATGAAATAGCCACTGATTCGCTGTTCAAAAATCCGGTAAAAAAAGCAGCAGCACAAACAGACGAAAAATCGGATTTCACAATAAAAGAAAGGATTTCAGGTCTCAAAGAATGGACAACTTACTTTTATCGCTTCAGCTACAATGGTGTTTTTTCCATTACAGGAACAACCAAAACACTCCCGAGCAACCCTTCCTCCTACTCCATTGCTTTTGTTTCGTGCAGCAACTATGAGTGGGGTTACTTCACCAATTACCGCTCCATTGCCGAAAACAAAAACATTGACTTGGTTGTCCATCTCGGTGATTATATTTATGAATATGGCGTTGGAGTCTATGGAGACACGAATCTTCAAACCCGAAAAAATGTTCCGGAATACGAGATCATATCATTGAACGATTATAGAACCCGATATTCACTCTACCGGTTGGATAAGGATTTGATGAAATTGCACCAAAAGAAACCGATGATCACAACATGGGATGATCATGAAATTGCCAACAACGCATTTATGGAAGGAGCTGAAAATCACCAAAAGAACGAAGGAAAATGGTCAGATCGAAAAGCAGCAGCTGTAAAAGCCTATTACGAATGGCTTCCCATTCAGCCAAAATTAAACGAACCCCTTTACCGTTCTTTCTCCGTTGGATCACTTATTAATTTGATTGTTTTGGATACTCGGATTGAGGAAAGAACTGAACAAGTAGATAATGCAACAGTAGCTAATTATTTCGATTCAACACGAACCATCTTAGGAAAACATCAACTGAACTGGCTGGAAAAAAACCTGGAAACAAAACATACCTGGAAACTAATCTGTAATCAGGTTCCACTAGGCCCGATGTATTCACCTACTGAACTCAAAAAAGAAAAATACATGGACGGATGGGACGGGTATCCTTTTGAACGCGAAAAATTACTTCACTTTCTCTCAGCGAATCATATCCTCAATACAGTTTTCGTCACGGGTGATTATCACAGGGCAATTGCAGTAGAAACCGACATGAACGGAACCAAAGAAACAAGTGACAATGTGGCCGTCGAATTGATCATCAACAGTATCACTTCGGCAAACGACGACGAATACTATTCAAAAACGGAAGCTCAAAAACGCAAAGAACGCTACCTGGAGAATAATCCACAGATGAAATACTGCAACAATACCGAAAACGGATACCTCGTATTGAATATTACAAAAGAAAATGTGGAAGCAGATTATGTATTGATCACCACAATAAAAAATCAAACCGGAACAACATACTCTGATCAAAAATTTCGCATTGATACTGGTAAACCTGTTTTGATAAAAGAATAGAATTACGCTTTAGGTTTAATTCATCTCAGAATAATTACCTTAGCATCCATTTATTTGGAATCATTACGTGAAGAAAATAAGCTTATTAGGACTCTTTTTATCTCTTTTCCTGAATGGATTTGGTGAGACTTACTACGTTTCCAAAAAAGGGAAAGATCAAGCTGCAGGTACAAAAAAAGATCCTTTTCGTTCCATTCAATCCGCATTTAAACACCTCCACCCAGGAGATACTTGTTACATCAGAGGGGGCAATTATACTGAAAAAATCGACTTTCCGCTTCAGGGAAGTAGTAAACGACGAATTACAATTTTAAATTATCCCGGTGAAACAGTTACCATCACTCCGAAAGAAGTCCGCGGAAAGTGGGAAAGATTTTCAAAATCCATCTGGAAAATTCCCTTTATAGGAACGGTTCAGCAGTTATTCATCAATGAACAGTCGTGGATGCAGGCTGCCTATCCAACGATTCAGGAAGGAACATTAGCAACAAAAGACTGGTTACCAATTGACGCATCACCCTCTAAAAAAGTAACTGTTCCTGGAATAGAAAAATTCAAAAATGTATCGGGATGTCGCCTTGTCGGGATTTGCGGAAGGGGACTTGTGGCATTAAACGGGACAGTAATTCAGCAGAATGGAAATGAATTGAAACTCGAAAATGACGCCTGGTACTGGTCTGAACAAACGAAAAACTCGTATTTAGGGAAAGGGAAAGGTTACCTGGTCGGTTCTCTGGCTTTTTTGGACGCACCTGGTGAATGGTTCTCTGATGGAAAATACCTCTATGTGTGGCCGCCTAAGAATGTTCATCCCAACAAATTATCAATTCAGGCACGTACAGATCAATCGCTTTTTAACCTTTCAAATTCAGCATATACTACTGTTAAAGGCATTCATTTTAGGGGGATTTCTCTTCAGTCTTTGGAATCCAAACATGTCCTCTTTGATCGATTAATTGTCACCTACCCTGTTCCATTTTTCTCATTCGTACAAGGTTTTGATCGCTTTGCACAATTGAAAGACGGAACCTGCACCCAACCACAATTAAATTCCGGTAACGGTGTAAGTATTTCAGGAAGAAATAACACCATTAGAAGCTGTATCATTCAACACAGCTGGGGAGATGGTCTCACGGTTTGGGGGAAATCTCAAACGATCATTAATTGTATAATTTCAGACTGTGACTGGATGGGAACGGATGCTGCAGCACTTTCAATTTCAGGAGAAAACCAGATTGTCAAAAACAATTCCATGTACCGATCTGGTCGATCGATCTTAGTACACCGAAAATTAAAAAACAGTCACATCATCTTTAATGATTTGTCACTCGCCGGTTTCCTGTGTGATGATCTGGGAATTACCTATTGTTATGACACGGATGGTGATAATTCAACAATTGCTTACAATTGGATTCACGATAATTTAGCCCCATTCTATGGAGCAGGAATTTACCTGGATAATGGCAATTCAAATTTCAAAATTCATCACAACGTCGTTTGGAACTGTTTTGTTGGAATCACAATCAACAGCCCTTCCAACGATGTAGAATTGTTTAACAATACCTTGATCCGAAACCGCTTCAGCATGGGAAATTATGCTCCTGGAAAAACAAAACTGAAACGATTGGCTACATCTGATAACTATACAGATAACGATCGAACGGCCATCTTACATCAACCGTTTTATGGAACTTCTCTTAAAAACAATCTAATCAACACCAAAACCTACGATGTCCTGAAAAATCCGAAAAACAAAGATTTTTCACTTCACAAAGCTCTAATGGTAGGTGCTTATCCTAAGAATTTCAATTATTGGATCCCGGGATCGCACCTGGTG
>CAIUKX010000483.1 GCA_903899795.1 uncultured Flavobacteriales bacterium | reverse complement strand
CTATAGGA
Source organism: uncultured Flavobacteriales bacterium (assembly GCA_903899795.1). GTDB lineage: Bacteria > Bacteroidota > Bacteroidia > Flavobacteriales_D > Crocinitomicaceae > CAIUKX01. Next base: position 3,468 of record CAIUKX010000483.1, on the reverse strand, counting down.
ATACCATGAGATACCTTCCCTGAAAATACATTTTTTGAGTCTATAAATTCTTTTTTTGTTTTTCCAACACCAGTTTCACTTTGAGTTGTTCTGCCTTCCAACGAATAATATAAGCTATCTGTCAATTCATGGGTGCTAAATTTGTGTTTTTTATACGGCATTCCGGCATCAACTGCAGTAGCTAAACCAGTAGGAAGAAAATCCAGCGTTTTGAAATCAACAGGGATGAGGTATCGTTTGATTTCCTGAGGCTCTGCCCAGTTGATATTGCCGCGAGCATCTGTTACACCTTTCCACGCCATCATATTCGGACTTGCTTTTTCGGTTGGGACTTCGACATGCAATGGTTTCTCTTTTCGGATCATGACTTTTTCGCTTCCGACCATTGGTTGAATGTAGAGCATTCCGCCTGATTTCAAAGCTTTGTCATCGTTCATTGTCGTCAGATTGTACGCAATCATGTCTGCCATGTTCAAGGCTTCAACCACTTCCAGTTGGACATTCTCATGGATCACATTTCCTTTACTGTCGCAAAAAGCATTTTGAGGTACGATGATTACCGTTCCGTTTTCACATTCAAAGGTATTGCTCACCTCGGGATTTACTTTGAAATATTGTTTTTTTGGAGTAATCCAAGGCTTCAATCCACCGACATCCCAAGGATTTTTCGAATCAAAATCTTTGGCAGTACCCATGTTTTGATAGTCTCTAGTTCCTAAATTCTGTGGAGTAACTGACGATTGAGGTACATTAAAATTTCCTGTTGATGATGTTGGAACCGGAAATGTGTTTGAAGTTTGATTTTCTGCATCATTGAAAGTGGCAGTATCAATAGCCGAATCTCCGGTTGCTGCCGTTTCGTTGTTGGAAGCGGTTGATGTATTCGAAGAAGTTTCAACTGCATCGGAAACAGAATCTTCAGTCGCTGTTTTAACAGGGACGTCTTGTTTTGAGAACAAGAAAAATCCTGCGATACCAATCACAACAAGGGAAGATAAAATGATCGGCCATTTGAAGCGTGTCCAGATTGAAAGGGAGGAAACACTTGCCGGAGCGAATTGGTGTACTTTGGACAAAATGGCTTTTCGGGCAACGGCTTGTTGAATCAACTGTTGAAATTCTACAGCTTCTTTTAAATCAGTTGAGGAATTGATTTCGTTTTCAAAAATCACTTTTTGCGTTGGTTCCATGGAACCATTCAAATACGCCTCTATTTTTTCAAGGGTTTGTAAATCGGTTCTCATAGCATTGGATTTTCAAGGTGAACAAATGATTCGTTCGCAAGTTGATGTGCTTTTTCAAGGCACTTGTACTTTTGCGTTTTTGCGGATTGAACGGACGAAAAGCCCATTTTCTCTGCGATGAAATCCATACTTCTCTTTTCAAAATAGAAAAAATGAAGAATCTGCTTGCAGCGTTCCTGAATCGTATCCAAAATGCTGTCGACCATTTTTAATTTTTCTTCCTTTTCGAAATCGTATTCCAACTGTTCCAATCCTTCCAATGAAGAGGACAGAAACTCTGAAGATATAAAAGTTTGTGAAGATTTTTTTCGTAATTCGTTTTTCAGAAGAAACCGGTTGATTCCTGTTAAGAAAGTGCTTAGTTTGGAGGTTAATTCAAAAGAAGGTGAACTTACTTTTTCAATCAATAAAACCAAACTATCATTAAATAGTTCCTGAATCATTTCATCACTTCCCCCTTCTTTCAGAAGAAAAAGACGAATTTTAGGATATTCTTTGTAGAGAATTTTGATTGGCTTTTCCAATTCTCCGCGCTGAATAGCTGTTATTAATTCTCGATCCGTCATAAACATTTTTCAACTGTATGTTAGGTCTTCAAAAAGGTAACCTTTTTTTTGAAATATTTTTCATTTTTTAACTCCAAAATGATGAGTTTATTGTTTCTTGACGAATTCTAAACTCATTCTTCAAGTGATGAATAATTGTTATTTTTTTCTTAAGATAAGCCCTGTATCAAGTATCTCAAACAATTATAGTCTATATTTGGCGATTTAAAGATGTATTCTGTGTGAAAAAAATCGAACCGTTTCTAAATATCATCAAAAATCAAAAGTTTGTTTTTGCTTTATACACGTCTCTTGCTATTTTCATAGGAGTTCAAGTGTTTTTCGAGGGAAGTTATAACAATTATGTAATTTTTCAACATTCTGTTTATCACTTTTTTGATCATGTTAATCCATATTTAGAATATAAGCAGGAATATTTTGATTTGTTTTTATACAATCCTTCTTTTCTGGTATTTTTTATTCCGTTTGCCTATTTACCACCTTATTTGGGATTGGTATTTTGGGCTTTGACAACGGTACTTTTTTTCTACTACAGTATCAAAAGTTTACCGATTGAGCATTCGCATAAATTGTTGATTTATTACTTGATCATTCCAGAATTGGTAACATCAGTCGATAACATGCAGACCAATTTGCTGATTGTCTCATTTACCATTTTTTCAATGACTTTATTAGAGAAAAATAACCATAAAAAAGCTGCCATATTACCGGCATTAAATTTCTTTATCAAGGGATACGGAGGTATAGCCGGGATCTTTTTTCTATTGAAAAATCCGAAAATCAAAACGTTTTTGATGATCGCCTTTTGGTTTTTTGTGATCGGCTTATTACCTCTTGTTTTTTATTCAGTGGCAGATTTTAAAATATTGTACAATCAATGGTTCACGTCCTTACGACAAGATTATTCTGTGAATACGGGAATTTCTGTGATGGGTGTGGTGAAATCTGTTTTCTACAAAGATGCATCAGTACAGGGGATCCAATTGATAGGGGTTGCGATCTTTTTTGCAAGTTTTGGTTTGATTTTGATTCGAAAAAATTACGAAGAACTCAAATTGCAATTTTTGGCGAATGTATTGATTTGGATGATTATTTTTAATCATACTTCGGAATCCCCAACTTATATTATTGCTTCAACTGGAGCATTCATTTGGTACGTAGGATCTAAAAAAACATGGTTGAATATTTTCCTTTTTGTGTTTTTCTTCGTTCTTACAGTTATGTCGCCATCCGATTTATTTCCAAGATACGTTAGAATAACGTATGTTGTCCCATACTCATTGAAAGCATTGCCTTGTATTTTAATTTGGATTAAGATTCAAGCGAAATTATTTTTTCCAAAAACAACTGAAACTAACATCACTTTATGGAAGAGAAAGCTGATTTAGTTATTGTTCTTCCGATCTACAATCCTTTTGATGGTTGGTCGGAAAATTTCAATGCACACCTGAAAGAAATTTTTCAATTATTTGAAAAAATCAACATAGAAGTGATTTTGGTAAACGATGGTTCTTCTATTGATATTTCAAAAGACATAGATAATTTATTACTTTCCTTTCCTAACTTGCATTATTTTAGTTACGATCAAAATCAGGGGAAGGGGAATGCGATCCGATATGGTATGAATCAGTTCAATGCAGCGTTTTATGTATATTCTG